>JAISAK010000042.1 GCA_031266695.1 Treponema sp. | reverse complement strand
TGCGCGCCTCCTCGACGCCGCCGCCGGGAATACAGCGCAGGGTGGTAACCGTTTTAAGAAAATGCCGCACCGAAAGCCCGCCGGTAAAGCGCGCGCTTCCCGAAGTCGGAAGGGTGTGGTTTATCCCCGCGGAATAATCGCCCAGGACTTCCGCCGAAAGGGCGCCGATAAAAAGGGAGCCGTAATTTTTCAGGCGGGGAATCCACTCCTCCGCGCCGCGGACCTGGAGCTCAAGATGTTCGGGCGCTATATCGTTGGCGATGCGTACCGCCTCGTCCCGGTCTTTATAAATAACGATGAGGCCCCCCGCCTCAAGGGAAGCGCGGGCGGTCGGGGCGGTGGAAAGTTTTTCAAGCCGCCGCTCCAGGGCGGCAAGAACCTGTTCCGCCGTTTCCCGGTTTGGAACAAGGAGCCGCGCGCGGGCTTCGGGATCGTGTTCCGCCTGGGCAAGCATGTCCGCGGCGGCAAGATCCGCGGCTTCTCCGGCAGATCCCGCGGAACCGTCGGCGATGATCAGTACATCGGTGGGCCCCGCGACAAAATCAATCCCGGCCTCGCCGTAGAGGAGCCGCTTTGCCGCGGCAACGTACCTGTTCCCCGGGCCGGCGATCACGTCGCAGCGGGGAACGCTTTCCGTGCCCAGGGCAAGGGCCGCGATCGCCTGGGCTCCGCCAAGGGCGAAGACCCGGAGGCGCGGGGCGCCCGCGGCAGCGGCGGCGATTCCCACACCCGCAATGCCCGCGGCGGCCAGGATGCGCCTGTCGGGAAGGCCGTCTTCCATAGGCGGCGAGGCAAGCAGCACTTCCCCCACGCCGGCGCAAAGGGCCGGCAGCAGCCCCATAAGCGCCGTTGAAACAAGGGGGAAGCGCCCCGCGGGCACGTAGACAGCCGCCCGTTCCACCGGAATCACCCGCTGGCCGGTAAAGAGGCCGGCGGCCATTTCGTACTCGAAATCGGCAAACTGCCTTTTCTGTTCCAGCGAAAAACGCCTGAGGTGATCCGACGCAAGCTCCAGGGCCCGGGCCAATTCCGGATTGTCCCGGTAAAGCTTTCTTCTTTCCGCTTCAACGGCCCCGGCGGGGACCTCGAAAATTTCAGGAGAGCTTCTGTCAAAGCGTGACGCGTAACGGTGCAGCGCAGCATCCCCCTCGCTTCGTACCGCGGCGATTATTTCTTTGACCGCCGCGTCCGCCGCTTCATCACGGGAAACGGCGGTTAGATTTTTCCAATACCCATCAAATTCGGCGCCGCCTATAATTCGCATCATCCCCCCTGTTTTGTTATTTCACCGCAGGCCGTCAAAAACAGATCCATTTCCCCGTCGGTTCCGATACTGATCCGCAGGTAATCGGCAATCCGGGGTTTGTTGAAATGCCGCACCAGTATCCCCCGATCGCGGAGAGCCTTCGCAAAGGCCGCGCCGCCCCGGAACGCCGGCCCTGCGGGAGGTTTTACGAAAACAAAATTGGCCCTTGAGGGAATCACGGTAAAGCCCATGCCCGCCAGCGCGGCGGAGACCCGTTCACGGGTGCGTATAACCCGGCGGTTTATTTCATCGTAATAGGCAGCGTCGGACAGGGCCGCCGCGGCGCCCGCCAGGGCAAGCCTGTCCAGGGTGTAGGAATTGAAGGAATCCCGCATTCGGCAGAGCCCTTCAATAAGCTCCTCGCCGCCGATGGCAAAACCCACCCGAAGGCCCGCGAGGGAAGCCGACTTTGAAAGGGTGTGAACGGTAAGCAGATTCGGGTGCCCCTTGATGCCGGGAACGGCGGAGTCCGCGCCGAAGGCCGCGTAGGCCTCGTCAAGAATCAGTACGCGCTTTTGCGCTTCAAGGCTTTCCGCCAGCGAAAGAATCTCAGCGGGGGGCAGGCTTCTGCCGGTGGGCGCGTTGGGGTTGGGAAAGATCACGCCGCCCGACGGAATACGGTAATCTTCGGGGCGGATGGAAAAATTTTCGTCAAGGGCTATGGTACGGTACGGAATACCCCAAAGATCGGCGTAGACCGGATAGAAGCTGTAGCTGATGTCGGGAAAAAGAATCGCCCCGCCGCCGTCATCTTCCGCCGGGGCCGGGCCGCCGCTTTCCGCGCCGCCCCCGAAAAAAGCGCCGAAGGCAAAGGCCAAAACCTCGTCGGAGCCGTTACCCGCAAAAACCTGTTCGGGCTTGACCCCGTAACGCCGGGCCGCGGCCTCCCGCAGTTCCGTACAGGCCGGGTCCGGGTAGAGCCGGAGCCGCCCGCCCCCCTCGGTAAGCGCGGCCTCTATTGCCTCGACCACCTTGGGCGAAGGCGGAAAGGGGTTCTCGTTGGTGTTAAGCTTGATGAATTTCCTGTCCTTAGGCTGCTCCCCCGGTATGTACGGAGAAAGACGCCTAACGCGGCTGTTCCAGTAAACACTCATCCCAGTTCCTGCCGGTACCAGTCAAGTTTACGGGTAAGAAACATGATTAACGCCAGAACCGCGAAGGTGCCCAGGGAGCCGATAAGCAGCGCGTAAGATTCGGCGTTCAGTACCGCGTACAAAAGAATATACGATATGGTAACGACCAGCCCCATGTACCCGCTTTTATTCCACGACGGCAGCAGGGAACGGGAATAGAGGGTCAGCAGCAGCGTTACCGCCAGCGCGGCAAAAATATAGGCGGTGTAAAACGGAAGCTGCTCGGATAACGAAAGCAGCAAAAGATAAAACACCGCGTTACCGATGCCGGAAAGCAGATATGGTACGGGGTGAATACGTTTTTTGGTAAACACTTCAAGCAGAAACAAGGTCAGGAAGGGAACAATCAAAAAGAGGAAGGCGTATTTTACCGCCCGGGTATTCAGGGCGTAGGTGTCTATGGCGCGGAAAAAATCAACGCCGAATAAGGAATCGGAATAATCCTGCTCCCTGCCGTAG
>JAISAK010000290.1 GCA_031266695.1 Treponema sp. | reverse complement strand
CGGGAGCGTCAAAACCGCCATGCCTCTTCCTCATCATTAAAAATACATGCAAGAAAAGACCTTATACCCCAAGGCTTTGCCTGCCAGGCGATTTCTGACCTCCCACAAAGAAGGTTGATCGTCAAAGAGAGTAAGAGTATCTGTCAGGGAACAAAGGCGTTCACGGAACAAAGTTGAGGAACATAGGAGCCGGGCAGGCAAAGCCTTGGGGTATAAATCTTACCGTGTATGTATTTTGCGGCACAGGCAAGTGAACGGCGGCTTTGGCGTTCCCGCGGCGCGCCGCTCGGGTTAAAACCCTCGCGCATTGGTCACTACCTTTGCGCATTTCTTGTGCGCCGGCGTGTGGCATATTTGTCAAGGTAAACGCCCCTTGACGGGGCGCTTTGTTCCGCCCCGCAGGAGCGCCAAAGCCGCCAGGCCTCTTCCTCATCATTAAAAATACATGCAAGAAAAGAGCTTATACTCCTTGGCTTTGCCTGCCCGGCGACTTCTGGCCTCTTACAATGAAGGTTGATCGTCAAAGAGAGTAAGACTATCCGTCAGGGAACAATGGCGTTCACGGAACAAAGTTGAGGAACATAGGAGCCGGGCAGGCAAGACCAAGGGGTATGATATATTACCTTGCATATATTTTGCCTGTCGGGGGCTTGACAATTCCTGTATTTTTACACTATAATATCTATATAAATACTAGGAATATATGGACTTATCCAAAACCGAAAAACCAAGAGGAGGATTGTATGGCTCGGGCGGAAAAAATTACGGATCTTATCGGAAACACCCCGTTGGTAAAAATTAACAAAATCAACGAGGGGGGCGCTCTTATTTATGTCAAACTGGAAAGTTTTAATCCCCTGCATAGTGTTAAAGATCGCATAGCCCTGGCGATGATTGAAGTCGCGGAAAAAGAGGGCAGAGTCAAAAAAGGAACGGTCCTTATCGAACCCACCAGCGGTAATACCGGAATCGGCCTTGCCTATGTGGCGGCGGTTAAGGGTTATCGGATCATCCTGACCATGCCGGAAACCATGAGTATTGAGCGGCGGAAACTGCTGAAAGCCCTGGGGGCTGAACTGGAGCTGACCGAAGGCGCAAAGGGAATGAAAGGCGCCATTGCAAGGGCGGAAGAACTGGCGGCGTCCATTCCCAATTCTTTTATTCCCCAGCAGTTTGACAACCCGGCAAACCCCGCAGTCCACGAGAAGACTACGGGCCCCGAAATCTGGAATGACACCGACGGGCAAGTCGATATTCTTATCGGCGGTGTCGGTACCGGCGGAACCATCACCGGCGCGGGCCGGTATCTTAAATCGAAAAAACCCTCGATAAAGGTAATCGCGGTTGAACCCTCGGCCTCGCCGGTTCTTTCCGGCGGCCAGAGCGGCCCCCACAAAATCCAGGGTATCGGCGCCGGTTTCCAGCCCGGGGTCTACGATCCCAAAGTGGTGGACGAGATATACCAAACCGACGACGTAAAAGCCGGAACCGCCGCGCGCCGGCTTGCCAGGGAAGAGGGCATCCTTGTGGGAATCTCCTCCGGCTCCGCCCTTGAAGCGGCGCTAACCCTGAGCAAGCGGCCCGAGAACAGGGGCAAGACTATCGTGGCTGTCCTCCCCGATACCGGCGAGCGCTATCTGTCCACATGGCTGTGGGAGGACCAATAAGCCTCAATAATATTCATGTTTTGATTTCGTTCTTGAAAATTCCCATAATAATACTGTCATGATATATGCCTTCAACAAAGAAATGCTGGCGTAAAATACCTTCCTGCATAAAACCGATATTTTTGTAAACATGCAATGCCCTGTGATTTTCCGTGTCAACATAGAGAAAGACCTTGTGCATGTTTAAGATATTAAAGGCATAATCCAACCCCTTAAGCATGGCAATTTTCGCCAATCCGTGGCCCCGGAAGTCTGGTTTTACGATAATTTGAATTTCAGCGGTGCGGTGAATAAAATTGATATTAACCAATTCAATAATTCCGGCAAATTGATCATCGGCATCAATGACAAAACGTCTTTCATCGTCATCGTGTATGTGCTTGTCGTACAAAGTGGTTAATTCGTCAAGGGATTCATAAGGTTCTTCAAACCAAAAAGCCATTGTGTGACGTTCATTATCAAGGGCATGAATAAAGGATAAATCTTTGCGTTCCAGGGGGCGTAAAAAAAGCCTCACTCTTTTAGCTTACCAGACTTTAAAAAGAAAGTCAAGGGGGCGCAGTGCAACGTCAGCAATTCCGATTTCCAAACCGTTAACTCTTTGCTGCATAAAGAATTAGCCGAAAATAACAAAAAAATACCGTTTTCGTAACTCATTATGGTATAAGGAGTTGCAGTTTGAATTCGGAATTGCTGTTGCCGCGGCAGGGCAATGTCATTTGCTTTTATGTTCCGGGAAATTATCTTGTTTTAGAAGAAATTTTGAAGGTGATCCACAAAGTCTGATGGGCCTTAAATAAAGCTATCGTTGATTGGAAGGTGGGGTTTTTACCGGCAAGCACGCTTGCCTCGAGCTTGCTCCCGGGGTCTTCAAAAAAAGATAGAAAAAAGCAGGACAGTGGCGGATTTTTGCCGCTTATGGGGGTGGTGAGGGGAAAAATTGAGGGGAAAGGGGGGGAAATCCGGTAAAAATTGCTTTTTCCCCTTGCCGAGGTCTGACCCCATCCCCCTCTCCATCCCTCACCCGTGCCCTGGGTTCGGCTTCCGCTTCCTCTCCCACCCCCTCCGGCGGTTCCCCTTCCAAAATTACCGACCAATACCGGTCCCCCCAGATATGCCCCGTCCTCCCCATCAACCGGTTATACCGTACCGCGAAAGTCTGCTTCATCCATTTCAGAATATCAGGCAGGCATAACCCATCCGCGGGCTTGATATAGAAGGTGAGCCGGTCAGCTTCGAGCCGGAGCCCCGTCATCTCGAAAACGAAGCGCTCCCCGGTATCATAAAGCACCCGGCGAAACAGCGCCAGGGCCTGCCGCAACCGGAACAAGGTTTCCCGGTTATTTATTGCCGTATGGATTTCATACCACACATCCTGTTTGAGGATCCGTAATTTTCTCATACCCCTATATATGGCATTGTCCTGCGTGCTGCTTGAGTTTTCCCGAGTAAATTTTTAAAAAATTTTTGTCCCGGATATTTTCGTTTTTCTATATACCTCGAAGATCTCCACCGAAATTTTGACCACAAAGGAGATCGCTATGCGGTCAATTAAGAAGAATACGTTCCGGTACAAAGCCTCGTTTTTTCTTCCTTCCATACAGTTACTTCTTTCTTAATAAACCGTGGAGCGGTCTACCGTGCGGTAATTTTTTTTATTCACCGCATACTGCTTTTAGGGGAATTGGGACGCTGAAAAAAGTAAATGCCGTTGGCCTGAGTATGAAGCAAGATTAGTCCAGGTCCAGTTCCATCTGGCCTTCTTCCCGGTCAAGCCAGGCCCGGCGGCCTCCGCCTTTCCGGGGGAAAAGTTCGCCGGTCCAGCCTGCGGCGTCGGCGATGGACCGGGCCACGGGCAGCACCTGGGAATCGAGGTAGTGTTCGTAATCCGGGGGGGCGTGGGGGAGGGAGACGGGTTCCGGGCCCTGTTCGGTCCAGAGGTATTCCACGGTTCCCCGGCGGCCCTTCCAGCCCAGGGCCCGGGCGGCCTTTACCTGGGGCGGGGTGGAAGCCGT
>JAISAK010000281.1 GCA_031266695.1 Treponema sp. | reverse complement strand
CTGCGTCGGCTTTGAAGATTCGGGCCCCGGACTGCTGGGGCTTGCCGCGGCCGGCATTCGCTCTGTTTTTATCAGAGACCTTGCCGAACCTTCCCCCGAAGCCCTTGCCGGCGTTTGGCGGCACTACGGAGATCTTGCCGAAGCGCGGGAAATTTTCATATAAGGCTGTTCCAAAACTTCAGTTTTTGGAACAACCTCATATCCCCTTCGTGACGTTCCGCAGCCACTTTCCTGTTCGCAGCCGCCAAAGGCCCAGGAGCAGCTTAAGACATTCCTCGGAATTTATGCAGATAAAGAGAACCCAAACCGGCGCGTGAAAAACAAAGCCCGCAGCGGCGGACAGGGGCAGGGCGAAGGTCCAAAGAAAAAGAATGTCGTAGAGGATGCAGAAAACCGTGTCTCCGCCCGATCGGCAGATGCCTACCACTATCGCCATATTGATCGAGCGGAAGGGATAAAAAACGCAGAGAAGAACAAACATAATTTTTGCCAGGGCAATAACGTTTTCGTTCACGTTGAACACAAAGGGCAGAATCTGCGAAAGGAACAGCAGAAGGGGAACCATGCAAAGCGCCAGCAGGGGCGAAAAACGGACGATGCGGGAAGCGTAGTCCCGGGCGCTTTTTTCATCGCCTTCCCCTATCTTCTTGCCGATAAGTACGGCCACTCCGTTCCCCCGGCCGATAAAGAGTACCCAGGTAAGCTGGTTTACGGTATTAACGATATTGAAGGCGGCTATGGCGTCGGTGTGGGTACGCGCAAAGACAAGATTCTGGAGGCTTACCCCCAGGGACCAGGTTATTTCGTTGACAAGCACCGGCAGGACTATGCGGAAAAAACGGCCGATGTAAACAAGATCAAGGCCGGGCAGCCTTTTCAGCCGTCCCGGAGACGGAGGTATGAGGGCGCGGCTTCCGATAACAAGGATAAACATTTCCACAACGCGCGAAATATCGGTGGCGACGGCCGCTCCCCGCACGCCCATTGCCGGAAGGGCTCCCGCGCCGAAGATAAAAAGGTAATTCAATACGGCGTTAAGCGAAAGAGCCGCTAAAGTGGCGGCAACGGGAAGCCGGACTTTTTCAATGGATCGAAGGGCGTGCATAAGAACCATGCTGATTCCGAAGGGAATAAAAGAAGGGACAAGAGCCCTGAGGTACTCGGCGCCCAGGGCAATAACTTCGGGATCCTTTGAATAAAAGGCCAGGATGCGCTCGGGAACAAGAAAGCCCGCCAGGGTGTAGGCGCAGGCGCCGAGCAGGGCAAGGCACATGCTGAAGCCGATATTTTTCCGTATCCCGGCAAAGTCCCGCTTCCCCCAAAACTGGGCCGTAAAAATCGAAGCCCCGGAACAGATTCCAAAAAGCGCAAGGTTATACAAAAAGAAAACCTGATTCCCCAGGCCGACGGCGGCAATCTCCGTTGTTCCAAGCCGGCCTATCATCACCGTATCCAGAATATTTACAAAGGAATTGATAAAATTCTGAAACATGATGGGAAGGGCAATGGAAAAAAGATTCCGGTAAAACTGCCTGTCACTGAAAAGAGCGGGGATTTTCATAAAACAATCTTTACTATAGTATAATAAAACCATGAAATTTAGCCAGACCCTTATTCCTACCCTAAGGGAAGTTCCCGCCGACGCCGTGATCGCCAGCCACCGGCTGATGTTCCGCGCGGGCCTGATCCGCAAGCTTGCAAACGGCCTCTTTGCCTATCTGCCCCTGGGGCTTCGTTCTTTCCGCAAGGTAGAGCAGATTATCCGCGAAGAAATGGACGCCGCCGGCGCCCTTGAGATAAAACCCACCGTAGTTGTGCCCGGCGATTTATGGAAAGAATCCGGGCGCTGGGAAACTATGGGCGATGCCCTGCTCAAGGTGAAGAACCGGCTGGGCGCCGATTTTGTGGTTTCGCCCACCGCGGAAGAAGCCTTTACCAGTATTGTACGCGACGAGCTTTCCAGTTACCGGCAGCTCCCCCTTGCCCTCTACCAGATCAACACCAAGTACCGTGACGAAGTCCGCCCCCGCTACGGGGTTATGCGGGGCAGGGAATTTGTTATGAAAGACGCCTACTCCTGGCATGGCGACGATGAAAGCCTTGACGCCACGTACCGGGACATGGGGCGCGCCTACCGCCGTATTTTCAGGCGCTGCGGCCTGACGGTAATTCCGGTCAAGGCCGACTCAGGCGCTATGGGCGGCAGCGGTTCCGAGGAATTTATGGTGGAAAGCGAAATAGGCGACAACACCCTCCTCCTCTGCGGGGACTGTGACTATGCCGCCAATGTGGAAAAGGCCGGCTGCAAGCCCGACTTCGATCCGGGCCCCCGCTTTGTAAGCGCCGCGGCGGAACCGGCAAAAGACGCGGCCCCTTCCGCGCCGCCCATCGAAAAGATAGACACCCCCGCGGTAAAAACCATTGACGAGCTCTGCGCCTTCCTCAAGACCGATGCAAGGCAGTTCATCAAAACCCTTATCTACCGGGCGGTGAATGTGGAATTTGATCTCGAAAAGGGCGACGCCGCGGCGGGCACTGGTCCCGCGCCGGGCTGCTCCGGCCTTGAGCGCCGCCGCCCCGCGCCGGAAGCCCCCTTTGTTTACCCCGAGGCTTTCTTTGCCGTCGCAATCCGCGGCGACCTTGACGTGAACGAGGTAAAACTTGCCGCGGCGCTCAAGGCCGGCGAGGTTGCCCTTGCCTCCGACGCCGACGTGGTCCGCCTTACCGGCGCGCCGCTTGGTTTTGCCGGCCCCGTGGGTCTGCGGAACCTCCCTGTCATTGCCGACTGTACCGTCACCGCCATGGACGACGCGGTAACCGGCGCCCTGGCAAAAGACCTGCACTACAGGCACGCCGCCTACGGCCGCGACTTTGAAGCCTGGATGATCACCGACGTGCGTACCGTCAAGGCGGGCGACCGCTGTCCCCTCTGCGGCGGCGGGCTCTACGAAAAAAAGGGCAACGAGCTGGGACACATCTTCAAGCTGGGCCTTAAGTACACAAGGTCCATGAATGTCAGTTTCCTGGACGAAAACGGCAAGAGCCGGGTTCCCACTATGGGCTGTTACGGAATCGGCCTTGACCGCACCCTTGCCAGCGTGATCGAAGAACACCACGACGATGCGGGAATCATCTGGCCCGCAAGCGTCGCTCCCTTTCATGTGATCATCGTGCCCATCAAATACGAGGGCGCGGTAAAAGCCGCCGCGGACAAAATCGCGGAGGAGCTCGAAAAGGCCGGAATTGAGGTTCTTCTTGACGACAGGAACGAGCGCCCCGGCGTAAAGTTCAACGACGCCGATCTTGTGGGCATCCCCTGGCGGGTGACAATCGGCGAAAAAGGACTCGGCCAAAGCACGCCCCTTGTGGAAGTAAAGCGTCGATCCGAAAAGGAAAATCAATCCATTGCGCTTAACGAAGCGGCGGCAAGGCTTGCGGAACAGGTGCGGGCCGGGCTTGCGGAGCTGAACGGGTAAATCCCCCGCGCTGGTTCATTGGACTTGTTCAACAACCCGGTTGGTTGTC
>JAISAK010000279.1 GCA_031266695.1 Treponema sp. | reverse complement strand
ACGAAAATTGGGCACGTCCGGGTCTGTGGGGGTTCCGGGCGGGTAACCGCCCGGTTCTACCCGGCGGGGCGGGCGAAAAAGGCGGGCGGCGGCATGGATGCCGCTGTTTCCGATGCGTTGATCCGCCAGGGACGGTGGATTATCGCAAAGAAACAGCCCCCCTTTCTTAACGGGCAAAATATACAGAGATTCGGCGGCCGGCACTTGCGTGGTACCTTGCCGATATGCTTTCATAATCGTAAGTTTATATATGCGGAGGCGTTTACTTAGGCGGACAAGGCGGCGCAAAAATTGACGAAAATATCCGAAAAGGTTGAAGACCCAGGAGAAAACTCGCGTTTTTTATGTTGGATTGGGCCGGAAAATCCTACTGGCCCAATATAAAGGGCCGGGGGTCAGACCTCCCCCCCCCTATATATAGCGTAGTCCGGCTTATAGGACGCTGCGCAAATTCGGTGCCTGGTACCCTTGCGTAAACGAGGATTTGTTCAAAATGGATGAAGACAACCGCTTTATTCAACTGCTCAAGGACAGAGCTATATGGCCGTAATAAAAAAGATATTTTTTATTCGTGGCGAGGGTTTAATACCCTGCGGCTCTGCTGCGGTCATAAAGATATTAAACCCGAGACCAATACCTTATGAGAACAACATACCGCGCCGGACCGGAGGTCCGAGCTCTGCCGCGCGGTTGTTGATTGGTATAATTCTGCTCTGTCTTGCCGGATGTTTCACGCAAAACGACAGGAAAGAATACCCGGAAGAAGCTCCGCTCGGAACCGGGCAAGGAGAAAAATTTTTAGCCGGTGCCGATCCGGTGGATAGTCTTGATACAGAAGAGGCTGAAATTATTGTTAATCAATTTACTGTGATGAGGTATGTTGAGACTTTGAATTCTTATTGGACCGTCAGTGATTTGACTGAAATGATTGATCGGTTCAATATAAGTAAAACTGTTAATGAATTAACTATTCAATCGTCAACATTTTCCGACGCAAGCCCTTTGGCGGAATTTCATAATTTGCAAAAATTACTAATAATAAACAACGATAATCTTCATGATATAAGCCCTCTCGCTTCTCTTGCGGAACTGGAATATCTTGACATGGCTGGTTGCTATAATATTGAAAACATAGACGCGATTTCATCTTTACGCAAGTTAAAGAAACTCTGCCTTTTTTACTATCCCGTGACAGATTTTTCGGAACTGCGTAACTGTACCGGGCTGGAAAAACTTACTCTTTACGGGGACAAACTTGTTACCACGGAAGTCATATCAGGATTGACCAAGCTGCAGGTGCTGGAACTGGATTTCCGCCGGCACGGTATATTGGATGTATCGTATTTACGGAATCTCACCGGGTTAACGGAATTGACACTGGTAGGCGATGGAGCGATTGATTTAACATGGATAAAAAATTTGGTCAAATTGGAAAGGCTTACCCTGAACTGGTTTGAGATTAACGATGTAAGCCCATTGGCTGAACTGCCTGAATTGATTATCGTTGATTTTCACCGGAGTATTGTTGCCAATATGCCGGTGCTGTTCAAAAGCGATTCCCTGCGGGTAATAGTCAACCCCTCAAACGAGTATGAATATACTGAGGAGTTTTTCAGAAAGGGCATGTCCGCCATTGAAAGGTATGAAGGGAAATAACACTCCGGGTAAGGAAGATTTACCGCTAAGAATAAGTCAAATCGAACCTTCGATTCGCAGTAAAAGAAGGAAGGAAAAAAGGTATCGAAGGCACCAAATTTCCGGGAAAGAATAGCTAAAGTGGCTTAAATTTTGAGTAATCTGGGTAAAAACTTCTTCGACTGCGAACCTTTGGTTCGATTCGCCTCCGCGGTTAAAAAATTCTGTAGGTCAAGTTTAGCCCAAGGCTCCCCCGCCGAAAGGCGGGCTCTTGGGTATTAAACCTCCTCGGCACGAATAAAGCCTTTTTGTGCAGGTATTAATTATGGGAGTAAACTAATGACTGATCATGATTCGGGGAACAAGATAGAAATACTCATCCGTGCGAGGTATCCGCTTATCTACGCGGTGTTTTTTGAGGAAGGCAGGGGAGGCAAACGTTTAAGAAAAATCACGGGAAGCCGGAGGAAGCGGCTGTTCAACCGGACCATCACCAACGGGCTGGAGCTTCCCGGTGGTTCCTTGTTTCCATAGTATTATTGGAGAAGGAACAGATCATAAGGAAATCGGGGGCATTGGAATATTACCACGCGAATTTAGCACAGGGCGCCCTTGCGTTACCTGCTATAAGTAGTGTAGCCTGATTTATAGGATGTTGCGGAAATCCGGCAGGGATGCCGGATTTTGGCCGCGCAAGGGATAGAAGCGGAATAGTTTTTGGTTCCCCCGAAAGGAGGGACCAAAAACTATTGGAGCGGATAGCCCGGTCGCCGCACCGCGGCGATGCGCCCAAAAAATCGGTGTTCGGCCTGTAAGAATTTGGAAAGGCAATCTTAAGTTTACACATGAGGAGGCGTACAATGGTTACGGGATTTATCGGGCTTGGCGTAATGGGGTATCAGATGGCCCTGAATTTGGCGCGGAAAATGCCGCCTGGAAAAGACGGGGGAAGCGGCGGGGAGACGGTTGCGCAAAAGCTGCTTGTCTTTGATGTGGACAAAAATAGAACCGATTCCTTTATCAAGGCGGCGGAGGGAAAGGCTGAGGCGGCAAAGGATATTGCCGAAGTCGGCGGCCGCGCGGGGGTGGTGTTCCTCTCCCTCCCGACATCCCACATTGTCAGGGAAGTAGTCCTGGACGGCCCCGGATGCCTTGCCGCCGTCATGAAGGGCGGCGTTGTGGCGGATACTTCTACCACCGAGGGCGCGGTGGTAAAGGCCATAGCCGCGGCGCT
>JAISAK010000272.1 GCA_031266695.1 Treponema sp. | reverse complement strand
CGCCCCTTGCCCTGACGCCGGTGATCCAGGTTCCGCCGGCAAAGATATCCAGCCGCTTAAACACGGGGCGATCCTTTTTCAGCGAGGCGCTGCCGCTCAGTTCAAGCCCCTGGACGCGGAAGAACGCGGCCCTTGACGCGTTGCCCGGAAGCGCCGCCGAGGTCACGATTCTGTCCCGGCCGTCATCGTAAAAATACGAAACGTTAAGCGCCACGGGCAGCAGCCACCTGTAGGAAAAACCGCCTTCGTAATGATGAACAATTTCGGGCCGCGCTTTTTTGAGATCTTCCTTTTCAAGACCGCCCGAGTTCACCAGGCCCTGAATATTTGCCGGGGCGGGATAGATAACCCCAAGGGAATAGTTGAAGTGAAACTCCGCCCTGCCCCGGCCCGCCACAAGTCCCGCCTGGGGAGAAAAGGCGTTGTCCCAGGTGTCGTGGAAATAGGCGCGCAGGCCGGCCGAGGGCAGGACAAAATATTTTTCCTTTATGCTGAAATACTGGCTTACGGCAAGATAGGGAGAATAGAGAGTCATAAAAGGAAAATCCGTGATCACCGAAGGACGAAGGGTATTGTGATCCTCATTTGCCGTTTTGGTTCCGTCTATGTCCAGGCCCGCGGTTATATCGTTCCCCTTCCAAAAAGAAAAAACCTCCCGCGCCCTCATTCCGTAGGCGTTAAGGATCTGCCGGGACCAATCGCCGGGGATACGCGGTTCCTCGTCAAGCCACTTGAAGTCGGTGTAATTGTAGTAAAGTTTGAAAAAGCCCACGGCCCTGTCGAACTGGTTGTTCAGGGTAAGGGTTGAAAAAACAGTACCGGTTTTGAAAGTTGAAAGGATATCGTCTTTGCGCTGGTCAATTCTTGGCGCGCGTTCCGTTTCGGCATCCACAAAGTTGAAGAGCAGCCTGATATCCCAATACGCGTTGATCCACAGGCCGGTATTGAGGTAGTAGTTCTGCTGATAAGACCCCGAGTGCTCCACGTGGCCTTCGGTGGAAATCCAGCTCTGGGCCGCGTAGACATCAAAGCGCCGCCGCCGCCAGCCAAAGGAGGCGTTCTCCGCAAGGCTCAGAAAACTTCCGCCGGAAAACCCCGCCTCCGCTTCCATGCCCTGTTCGGCCATGTACCGGGGGCTTACGTTCACCTGGGCGTAGCCCGTGCCGAAATTCGCCGGCTGCGGGTACTTGTACACCTCGACGCTCTCCGCGGCGAACACGGGAATGCCGTCGGCCAGGGACTGGCCGTAGAGCAGGCCGTAACGGGGAACCCCGTCAAAACTCAGAGTCGTATCAAGGGAGGGATGGGTGTAGCCCCGGCCCCGGATGTAAAGGCTTGTCCCGGTTGTGCTTCCGATTGCGTTCTGCTTGCCGAAGACCACTCCCGGCACGTCCCGCAGGGCGTCAAGAATGTCAAGGGAACCCTGCTCCCGTATCTGCCCGCCGCTTACCACATTACGCTGGGCGCCGAAGGAATCGGTTTCCGGCAGCGCGGGATTTTCGGGAGGCGGCGCTTCTCCGGTTACGGTAAGCCCCTCGCCCTCCATGACAAGATCCCAGTTCTCGCCGCCGGAAACGCCGTCCCCTTCGCCGCCGGCAGTTTCATTGCCGGCCGCTTCGCCTAACGACGCCGCGCCTCCGTCAGCCGCCACGCTTTCCGCCTGAGCTTCGCCGCCCCCCCCTGCCGCCTGCCCGTCCCCGGCCTGCGCGGCGAGAGGCAAGACGGAACAGCGGAGAAGGCAGAGCAGCAAAAGCAGGCGCGGCGTTTTCATTTATGAAGACTAACGCAGCCGCTTGAACTCACGGGGACTCCCCATAAAACTGTCAAAGGTAAGCGTTTTACCATCCCCGCTGACGGTAAAGGCTCCGCCTCCCAGCCAGCCACCCGCGCCGGTTAGGGTTCCCTTTTTTGTTGCCAGGTTATAATCGGTACAGGGCCAATTATTGGTTGTGTTATCCGCGCTAAAAGCAAGGATAACCGATTTTTCATCATCGTCCCTGAAAGTGATAGTCAGCCAGCCTGTACCATCGTCCTGGGGAGTCCCTCCGGCCCATACGGAATTTACTAAATCATCGGGAAGCGCCCCGGGAGTAAACGGCACAGGATCTATGGTCAAATCATTAGCCCGCAAGCGCTTGAAATCCCGGGGGCTGCTGGCATGGTTGCCATAGTTGGTAATGGTCAGGGTTTTTCCGTCCGCACTGATAGTAAAGCCATTGGGGGCCGGATTCCAGCCGGACTCTACAATAATAGTACCTGTTCTTGCCTCAGAATCGTAGGTAAATCCCCAATTATTTGTGGAATTATCAGCAGAAAAAGAACAGATTGCCCGTCTACCCGTTTCCGTTGAACCGACAATAGCTGCCGAAAGATCTTTGAAAGTGATGGTCAGCCAGTCTGTACCATTCGCCTGGGGAGTAGCCCCGGCCCACACAGTATGAGCCAGTTCATGCCGTACAGAGACCCTGACTGTATAAGTTTGCGTTGTCTCGTCTTCGGCAGTAATGATATAAACCAGATCGTTGGAAAAATCCTGAGCGCCCGTTTTATCTGCACTCGCCCCGGCAGACAGGGTAATAACCGGAGTCAGGGCGTTTATAGATGTCCCCGCCAGTACGGAAACGGTAATAATGTGATCCCCTTCATCAATATCTACCAGCTCCCCTGTTACTCCAAAGCTGAAAGCGGTTATCGCTTTTTCACCGTTTGGGTCGTCATCGGTAGTCCCGTTGGGACAGCCCGCAAAAAGCAGGACCGCCAATACCGCGTAAAGCGCGAAGCCCTTCCGAAAAATCTTTTTCATTCCTTTAC
>JAISAK010000259.1 GCA_031266695.1 Treponema sp. | reverse complement strand
ATACCGGTGATACCACGCAATACGCAAAATACATGCAAGATAATATTTCATATCCCGAGAGGCCGTGCCTGCCCGCTCCTATGTTCCTCAACTTTGTTCCGTGAACGCCTTTGTTCCTTGACGGATAGCTTTACTCCCTTCGACGATCAACCTTCGTTGTAGGAGGCCAGTAGTCGCCGGGCAGGCAAGGCCGCTCGGGGTCTAAGCTCTTTTCATGCATGTCTTTTTTATGATGGGGAAGAAACAAGGTACGAAACCGAGGTATGAAGCCTGAAACCTCTGCGGAACAAAACGCCTATTTTTTTCCTTGCCCCTTTATTTTCTGAATTTCATCCCGTATCACCGCGGCCTGCTCAAATTCCAGATTTTTGGCGTGCTCCAGCATTTCGTTTTCAAGGGCCCTGATGAGCTGCCCGCGTTGTTCGGGGATAAGGGTGTTGTAGGATTTTTTGAGCACCTCGATGGAAGTTTCCGCGGCGCCGCCGGCTTCTTCGATGTGGCGGATAAGGATATCGGTAATGGCCTTCTTCACCGTGGCGGGGGTAATGCCGTGCTTTTTGTTGTAGGCAATCTGGATTTCGCGGCGGCGCTTTGTTTCGTCAATGGCCTTTTCCATAGCGTCGCTCCTCCGGTCGGCGTACATAATCACCTTTCCCGCGGCGTTCCTGGCTGCCCGGCCTATAATCTGCACCAGGCTCGTAAGGGAACGGAGAAAACCAATCTTGTCCGCGTCGAGGATCGCTATAAACGAAACCTCCGGCAGGTCTATGCCTTCCCGCAGCAGGTTGATTCCCACCAGAACGTCAAAATCGCCCTGCCGGAGCTGGGTAAGAATCTCCACCCGTTCAATGGTTTCCACTTCGCTGTGGATGTACCTGACCTTGAGACCCAGACCCGAAAGGTAGTCCGTCAAGTCTTCGGCCATTTTTTTGGTTAAAGTAAGGATGAGGGAGCGTTCACCTTTTTTGATGCGCTGCCTGATTTCGCCGTAGATATCTTCCATCTGACCTTCGCTGGGACGGACTTCGATTTCCGGATCAAGGAGGCCCGTGGGCCGTATAAGCTGCTGTACCACCCGGCCGGACTGCTCAAGTTCGGTCTTGCCCGGCGTGGCGGACACAAAAACCGTCTTGTCAAGACGCTCCACAAACTCGTCGTAGCGCAAGGGCCGGTTGTCCAGAGCGCAGGGCAGCCGGAAACCATAGTCCACAAGACTTTGCTTGCGGCTGCGGTCGCCTGCGTACATGGCGCCGATCTGGGGAAGGGTTACGTGACTTTCGTCGATGAAGGTAAGATGTTCCTTCGGCATGTAGTCGATAAGGGTGTCGGGCGGTTCGCCGGGTTTGCGGCCCGCCAGAGGGGCGGAGTAGTTCTCAATTCCCGGACAGTAGCCCATTTCGGTAAGCATTTCGATGTCGTATTCCGCCCGGGTCTTAAGCCGTTCCGCTTCCGGCAGCTTTCCGGCGCTTTTAAGGAATTTCAGCCGCTCGGCCAATTCCCGCTTTATGCTGCCCAGGGCCTTGAAAATCATGTCGCCGGGCACGACAAACTGCTTTGCCGGGTAGATCAGCGCCCGGTCAAGTTCTTCCAGAATTTCCCCGGAAATGGGGTTAAAGCGCCGGATTCGCTCAATCCTGTCCCAGTCAAGATCTACCCGGTAGGCTTCTTCAAGGTAGGCGGGGTAGATTTCCAGGGTATCGCCCCGGCGGCGGAAGCGGCCCCGTTCCAGTACCGCATCGTTCCGCTCGTATTGGAGTTCAATAAAGCGCCGCGTCAGGGCGTCCACGTCGATGGTATCGCCCTTTGAAAAGGAGGCGGTCATCTTGCGGTAGACCTCCGGTGTGGCCAGGCCGTAGATGCAGGAAACCGTGGCAACGATGATCACGTCCTCCCGCTCCATAAGACTCCGGGTTGCCGAAAGACGCAGCCGCTCAATTTCATCGTTTATTGAGGCGTCTTTTTCTATATACAGATCGCGGCTTGCCACATAAGCCTCGGGCTGGTAGTAATCGTAGTAAGAGACAAAGTACTCCACCGCGTTGTGGGGGAAAAAACCCCTGAATTCCCGGAAAAGCTGGGCCGCCAGGGTTTTATTGTGGCTTATGATCAGGGTGGGCTTCTGCGCGGCCTCGATGATTTTGGCCATAGTAAAGGTTTTGCCCGATCCCGTGACTCCCTGCAGGGTCTGGTATTTATTTCCGTCTTTGATACCCCCGGCCAGGGCGGCAATAGCTTTCCCCTGATCGCCGGCGGGTTTAAAGGGTGAAACAACTTCAAAGGGACGCATAAACAATTATGGGCGGCGGCCTTCCCTTTTGCAAGGGGCCGCAAAAGACATGCAAGGTAATATTTCATACCCCGAGCGGCAGGAAGGAAAACAAGATATTCCCCCACTGGGACGCAAAGCCGCCGTTCACTTACCTGTAGAATCCGCCTTCGGCGGGGAATTCCAGAGTCGTTCGCGGCGGCTTTGACGTCCCAGTGAGGACAGATATTCCTTTCATTCATGCCACAAGAGGTAAGGTACATTACTTTGCATGTCTTTTTACAATGGAGGAAGAGGCCCGGCGGACTTGGCGCTCCCGCTAAGGATATAAAGCCTTCGGAAGCCGTGTCTGTCCCGGATTATTTAATCCGGACACCGGTTGTTATATTGAAGGGGGGCATGGGGTAGCGGTTGTAGGACTCGTAGGATTGGTTGAGCATGTTGCGCAGCGCCGTAAATACGGTAACGCGCTTCCCCAGGTTCTGGTTGATGGTGAGGTTCAACAGGAGATAGGGGGCAAGTTCTATGATGTTGGTGGCGCTGTAATACCGGACGCTTTCGTAGTGGGCGGACAGGAGCAGGGAGCCTGTTTCCCAGGAAATATCCACGGAGGCCCCTATGGTGTGCGCGGGCTGGTAGGGGATGCGCTTTTGGTCTT
>JAISAK010000225.1 GCA_031266695.1 Treponema sp. | reverse complement strand
ACGGGAAAAATACCTTTCATTGTCGACAACCAGCGGATCACCGCCGAAACAATTGTTCCCGGCGGCGCTTCCGGCGCCCGGTGGGTTTCAAAAAACGAACATCTTTCCCTAATGGGCAGTATATACAGGCCTGACGGCAGGGCTCCCGATTTCCTCCACTTTGCCAACTGGAAACGCCTTAACGAGATCCCCTGGAAAATGCCCTATAGCAGCGGCCGGAATTTCAATTTCCTTCCTTACTCGATAGGAGATTCCGCTGTCTGCTATTATTACGAGCCCCTGTCTCTGGCTCCGGGGAATGAAATAAACTGTTCAATTCTCCTGGCCTCGGAAGATCCCGCCGGGTTTGCCGGCCCCACGGCTTCCGCGGCGCCCGTAATTCCCGCAGCTCCTCTGCGGGAGCCGGAGTCCCGGTCTGAACCTGTGGTTAATTCATTCACGCCGCCGCCTGAATCCCCGGAGCTGCCCGGGCCCCCGGATCTACCCGCGCCGCCAAACCTGCCTGCGCCGCCTTATCCGGAAGAACCCTCTCCGGCCGCGGATATGCTTCAACCCTTTACTCCGCCGGTATACTCAAAAGAGGAGGACATACTTCTCCTTCAAAGCTGTATTACCCGGATAGAACGGTTTATCGCCGGTGAACTCCCGCTCGCCGAGGAAGAACTGGCCGATATGGAATTGACGATCCGCCGCATCAAGATTCGTTACGGCTTACCCTGACAGCCATGAAACTGGATCCTATTTTAGCAAAGGCAGCAAGGTTCGCCAGATCCGGCAAATACGAAAGCGCCATCAGAACCCTTGAACCCGAAGATAACAGATATTACGGTTCTTTCCGGTATTATTATCTTTTGGGAGTCTCCTGTCTCCATGTCGGCGATTTCGGCGGCGCCCTTAATTATTTCCGCCTTGCCCAGGATGTCAAGCTTCGGGATCCCCTTGTTTTGCTGGGCCTCGCGGTACTCTATCTTCGCAGGGGCGAAACCGACAGGGCCGTAGACTTTTACCTTGATGTTCAGGAACTGGATGAAAAAAACAGAATCGCAAAAAGGGCCCTGAAGGTAATCCGCAAATACGCGGGCGCCGACAGCTTTTCTGCCTGGCTTGAATCCGGAAAACTCTCAAGCCTCTATCCCCCCGTTCCTTCCCCGGGCCTTTCCCCTAACCGAATCTTTATTGCCGCCGCCGCGGTTCTCGCGGCCCTGGCGCTTTGTTTCGGCGCGCTTGTAAAAACGAGGATTGTCCCAAACCCCTTTGCCCGCCGGGACGGCAGAAAGCTGATTTCCGAGATCAGCCTGAACAGGGAAGAAAGAAACGAACCGGTGCAGATTGGCGGCGCTTACCGCTATATCCTTACAAGGACGCAGGTGCTTGAAACTTACGAAAGGGCCCTCTCGCTTTTTACCAATTACCGCGACGAGGCCGCCAAAATAAACGTCAACCGCATTCTTGAGTCCAACGCCTCGGAGGGCGTAAAAAACAGATCCCGTATTCTTCTGTCCTATATGGAAGTTCCCGGTTTTGACAATTTCAAACAAGGTGACAATGTCTCTTACAGCGAAGCCCTCAAGGATCCCGTTCTTTTCCGCGACGTTCATGTAATATGGCGGGGCATGGCTACCAATATGGAAACCGTTCAGAATATCAGCTCCTTTGATTTTCTTGTTGGCTACGACACCCGTAAAACCCTGGAAGGAATTGTACCCGTGGTATTCGACAAGGCAATTTCCCTCAACCTTGAACGTCCCCTTGAAGTTCTTGGACGGATCGTACCGGTAAGCCCGGAAAGGGGCGCGGGGATCAGCCTTGAGGGGATTGCGATCCATCAGTCGGGACAGCTTGTGCCTCCCGCCGGGAATCCCTGAAATGAAGGCCCTGGTACAGCGCGTCTTTGAAGCCTCCGTTTCCGTTGAAGGAAAAACAACGGGCCGCATTTCCTCGGGACTTTTGGTATACCTGGGCGTTGCCCGGGACGACGCGGAGGCCGACGCGGACTGGCTTGCAGGAAAAATTTCCAACCTGCGTATTTTCGACGATGCCGGCGGAAAGATGAACCTTTCGCTTAAAGACGGTATCGGCGCCGCGCCGGCGCCTCTCGCGGGCGGCGCGGGAGAAGATCGGGGCACGGAGGAAGTGCGCGCGCCGGCCGGGGTTCTCGCGGTTTCCCAGTTCACCCTTCTGGGGGACGCGCGCAAGGGCCGCCGTCCCTCCTGGGAGAAGGCCGCGGAACCGGAGAAGGCAAAAAAACTCTACGAGTATTTTATTGAAAGAATCCGGGGGCAGGGCCTTGTCTGTGAATGCGGGGTGTTTCAGGCCTATATGCGCGTTACCTATACCAACGAGGGCCCCGTGACGCTTCTGCTGGACTCGAAAGAGCGGTAAGGGGCGGGAAAGTACAAAAGCCTGCCGGTTTCGGAAAACCCCTTTTATTCATCATCTTTACTGGTTAAACAAATTCGGCGATTTGAGGTAGATACCCGCGTCAAAGATCCGCATAAGCTCGTTCATTGAGGCGTTGCTTACCATGGTTCTGATAACCCTGGCGGAAAGCTCGGCGGAGGGCACCACCTCAAGGCAGGGAATGGTTCCCGCTATTTCGCCGGAACAGTAAACCGTGTCGGTAACCATAATCCGCTTGAGAATCCCTTCCTCGCAAAGGGCGCGAAGACGCCGGGCCGCCGGAGGCGAAAACAGGGCGTGAACAGCGATAATGTTGATCTCCGCCGGTTTCAGCGGCTCCAGGGCCCGTATCAGGCTTTCGACGGAACCGGCGGTGTCAACCATGTCGTCCACTATCCAGAGTACCTTGTCTTTAACCGGCTCGGCGGAGAGAATATTAATCGACTGAATTGTATTTGACTTTGAATAATCCCTCTGCTTGTGGGCTACCACAAGGGGGGCGCCGAAGGCATTGGCGAAACCCCTGGCCAGTTTTTCTCCCCCCGCGTCAACGGCGCAAAAAGCCCAGTGGGGGCGGACTACCTGTTCAAGCTTCTCAATGGTTTGAATGTAGGCGTCGCACAGGTAACGCATCAGCAGGGTAAGGACGGGTATATCGTCTACGGAACATATCGTAGGATCAACCATGGATTTTGATTTGTCCGAATGGAGCTGATAAGTGACAATGTGTTTAGCCCCCAAACTTGTAAGGATTTTTACATGAACCCAAAGCCCGACGGAACTGCGGCGCATGGTTCTGTCGGAACGGGAACAGGACACAAAGGGTTCGAAAACGATTATTTTCTGCGCCTGGGCCCGTTTCAGGGCGTCAATCGTATGGTAAAGTTCAATTTTGGCTTCCTCAACCTCTATGCCGGCCTCGTTCCGGGCGTTTGAGGTAAAAAGAATAAGGTCTTTGCCGCGGATGGAAGAAGTTACCTCGACCTCCATTTCACCGTCGGCGAAACGGTCGGTTTTCAACAGGTCTACTCCCCTGATGACTTCGGCCTGGGCCGAAAAACTGGGGATCTTCACTATATGTGAAACTACCCGGGACGCGTAGTCCCTCATGGATCTGGTAGCGCTGAT
>JAISAK010000364.1 GCA_031266695.1 Treponema sp. | reverse complement strand
TTAAAATTCAGCGGACTTTCTACAATCTGGGGTTTTTAACCCGAACCCTCAAAGGGGTGGGCGCGTTTATTCTGCGCGGCCAGGCTTCCTACCGGATTCTTATCATGCAGATTCTCTTTACCTTTGTGCAGGCTATGGGGATTTCCACCCTGCTTGCCCTGGGAATAGGGGCGGCGGTAAATGTCATCGGCATGCCTTTCCTTGCCAGAATTTCCCAGCAGCGGCTGATTTATCCCCTCCTTATCCTTATCATCACCCGCGAGCTGGGGCCCCTCCTTACGGCCTTTATCATCATTGCCCGCTCCGCCACGGCTATTGCTACGGAAATAGCCGGCATGGTGATTTCCCATGAAGTGGAAGCCTATATTTCCATCGGCATAGATCCGATTGAATACCTGGCGGTGCCCCGTTTTCTGGCGGTTACCATTTCCCTCTTTCTGCTGAACATCTACTTTTCGGTCTTCGGACTTGCGGGTTCCTTCGCGGTAGCCCAGGTTTTTAATACCGTACCGGCGGACTATTATTTTGAAAATCTTTTGCAGTCTTTAAGCATCCAGGACATTCTTATTTCCCTTATCAAAAGTATTGTGTTCGGAGCGATCATTTCCATTGTAGCCGTAGCCGAAGGTTTTTCGGTCGAAAGGGCCAGTACGGAAGTCCCCATTGCCGGACTCAAAGCGGTGAGCAACGCCTTCGCCGGCTGTATAGTGGTGGATATTCTCCTTTCCATGGTGTACTATATTGTTACTTGAAAAAATGATCTCAATAATTGAAATGAAGAATATCAGCTTTACGGCTCAGGGCAGAAAGCTCGTAAAGGATGTGAGCCTTGACTTTGACGAGGGCAAGGCAACGGCCCTGGTAGGGCCCTCGGGCGGAGGGAAGAGTACGGTACTCAAGCTTTCGGCGGGACTCCTTGTGCCGAACGCGGGGGAGGTTTTGTACCGGGGAAAGGACATTTCCCTGATGAACCGGGCGGAGGCTATGGATTTCCGGCGGGAGAGTTCCTTTGTTTTTCAGGATTCCGCGCTCTGGGCCAACCAGAGCCTGTTCCGGATTCTGGAGCTTCCCCTGCGGGTACACTTCCCCAAAATGAGCAGGAAGGAAAGAGAGCAGCGCATCGAATCGGTGGTGTCCGAGGTGGGCTACAAAAAGGATCTGAGCATACGGCCGGCCCAACTTTCCATGGGGGAGCAGAAACTTCTGGCCTTTGCCCGCGCCATGATCTGCCGCCCCAAACTGCTTTACCTTGACGAATGGACGGAATCCCTGGACGAGACGGCGGCGCTCCGGCTTATTAATCTTGTGCGGAAACAGCGGGACGCGGAGGATACGATTATTTTTGTCAGCCACGATATGAGAATAATCAATAGTCTTGCCGATGTTGTGGTAATGGTTCTTGGGGGACAGGTTTTCTTAAAGCTTACCAGGGAACAGATCGAAGAAGATGAAGACCTGAAGCGGTATGTTGAAAGGGGAATGGCCTCGTGAAATTCTCAATACGTTTTGCGGATCAGATTGTCGGGGGCCTCATTATCCTTGCCCTGGGACTTTTGGTGTTTGTTATCTTTGTACTTGGCGCAAGCCAGCGCTGGTTCTCCCGGGACTACCTTTTTAAAACCTATTTCAGCTCCGCCTCCGGCCTGAGTCAGAATATGCCGGTACAGTACAAGGGTTTTACCATAGGCCGCGTAAAATCCTTTGATCTTTCGGAAGATGACCGGGTAGAGGTACACTTTACGATTTTTGATACCTACGTGGACAGGGTAAAGCAGGGTTCCCTCGTGGAAATACTGGTCAGTCCCATAGGCCTGGGGAATCAGTTTATGTTTTATTCCGGCGTGGGCTCGGGCCTGGTTGTCGAAGGCGAAACCATCCCGGCGGTCAATTCCTCGGAGGGCAAGCGCCTTCTGGCAAGCGGGCAGGCCCTGCTGCCGGATCGCGACGACAGTATCAACAATATAATGAACCAGGTCAATACCCTGCTTGGTATTCTGACCAGCGTTTTGTCGGACATTGACGAGGCCTTTGAGGGAACCGACCGGACAACCGCGGGGCGTATTCTGGGCAATGTGGAAATGGCCGCCGCCGGACTTGAGGTCATGTCCCAAAAGCTCCCCGAGGATCTGGACGCAATGATAAACGGAATCATGTTCCAATTGCGGCCTATTCTTTCCGACCTCAATACGCTCTCCCAAAGACTCGCCGATCCTGACGGAACGGTAATGGAGATTCTCGATTCCAACGGAGAGGTTTATACCGATCTGGTTCTTTCCCTTGACGCTCTTTCCGGAACTTTGCAAAATATTAAGCAGATAAGCGATTTTATTCCTCCCCAGCTGCCGCAGCTTTCCGCCCTGCTCTTTGATTTGCAGACCACGCTGAAATCGGCCGAGGATGTGCTTATCTCGCTGACCAATAATCCTCTTCTCAAGGGCGGCCTTCCCGAAAGAAGAGAAGCTCCCACCGGGGGCGCGCGGCCGAGGGATCTGGAATTCTGAGCAGGTCCGGGGCAAGGGGAACAAAGATGAACATAGAGCCGGTTTCGAAAACAATTAACCGTACGCCGGGGCGCAATTTGAAATCTCTGTATAAAAAGGTTTTCCCCGCTCTTCTGATCTCCGCGCTGGCGGGGCTTGCCGCCTGTTCCACCCAGCCAAAGAATCCCTCCGATGTTTACGATTTGCAGCGGCAGGCGGAAACCCAGATCGAATTGGCGGGCCGGCAGGCCGACCGGGGCAATTACGAGACATCCCTTGTCCTGCTCAACGAGGCAATGCGCCTCGCGGTAAGCCTTGACAATTCGAGCCTCAGGATCCGCGCGGGCCTCAGCCGCGGCAACGTTCTCTTTGCGCTTAACCGTTCCGCCGAGGCCTTCGGGGACTGGGAAAGGGCCGGGGACGAAGCGGAAAAAAACGGCGGCGGGGAGATGCTCGCGGTAAGCCGCGTATACCTTGCCCGGGGCAGGCTGCTTTCGGGCGAAGATCCCGGCCTTGCCCAATCCGTCCGGGAAGAGGTTGTCCGGGAGATGGCCAATATCAAGGCGGATCGCCTTGATATTGCGTTTTCCTGGATTGTGATCGGCCTTTCGGAAAAAGCGCTGGGGCGTTATTCCCAGGCCGAGGCTGCCCTTATGCGCAGCCTGGATATTCACGAAAAAGGGCGCCACCTGGAACAGGCCGCCTACGATTGGTTTCTTGTCGCCTCGTTTCGTTCCCTCTCCGGCGACTATGAAGGCGCCCGGCGGGCCCTGGAATCGGCGCTGGTTTTTGACCGGCGGGTGGAAAATTCCTACGGCCTTGCCTCCGACTGGCGCGCGCTGGGGGACGTGTACAAAAAGGCGGGGAGTTCCGGAGAATCCCGCGAGGCCTATCAGCGCTCGGCCGAAATTTTCCGTTCCATCGGGAATGACGAAGCCGCCGCGGAGGCCCTGGGGCGGGCGGAGTAAAAAATTTTCCGCTTTGAAACCGCCGCTGTTTTTTTAAAACAAAATACAAAAGACGAACACCCCGGCAGGACGGGGCATCGGATTTTCTTCAAAAACTATCTTTGAGATTGACTCCCGGGCCGCGCTCGTTATACGAAATTTCTTTTACCGCAGACACTAATTATGAGTCCGGGGCGGAAAAACTTGTTGCATTTTATAATCTTCCGGTGTATAGTGAGATGAATATTTTTCCCGCGTATTCAATTTTTTAAAAAGTGAGGTTGGACATGAAACTAAGGTATCGTTTAAGCATCATTGTTATTGCGGTTTTGGCGGTAATCGTAGCATCTATATCCGTTGTCCTGCTCGGCCGGGCTTCTTCAACGCAGATGGCTACCGCCCTTAAAAGCCAGGAGCGGCTTGCCGCGGAACAGGCCCGGATTATTCAGATGAGGTACGAGACGTATTTACGGATTGCCCATACCCTGGCGGATGCCCTGGAGGATTATGACGAAGCCGAGGTGGGAAGGCAGCGCAGCCGTTTTGATCAATTTATGAAATCAATTCTTGGATCGGAAGAACGGCTGGTCGGCATTTTTGCGGTTTTTAAGCCCAATACCCTGGACCTCGGTATGGACGCCGTCTATGCCGGAACCCCCGGCAATACCGGCGCCGGCCAGTGGGCCAACTGGTATACCCGGCGGACGGGGCAAATCGAACACCTTACCTACGATGACGTAGCGGGGCAGATGGCAATTATAAACGGTCCCGACGCGCGGAAAGAAGTGATAGATGATCCGGTGCTCCAAAATGTGGCCGGCCAGGATACCTATGTCCTTAAGCTTACCGTACCGGTAATCAGCAATAAAACCGGCGAGGTGGTAGGCCGGGTCGGGGTGAATATAAATACCTCTTATACCCAGCCTGTCGTGGACGAAACCATAAGGACCAACGCCGACATAACCGCCATGACGATATATTCCGATAACAGTACCATTGTTGCCAGTTACGCCGTCGAACAAATAGGAAAACTCCTCAGGGACGCTCACCTCCCGTTGTTCGGCGACGACACCGGGGCAGCCCAGAATGCGGTGACGCGGGGCGAAAAACAAAGATTCGCGGAATATTCGAATGTCCTTAAACAGGATTTGGAAATAATCATCTATCCCTTTACCATCGGCGAAACCGGCGTACACTGGGCGCTGATGCTGGGTACGGGAAGGGCGTTAATCCTCGCGGATATCAGGGCCATGACCATCTTTACCATTATTATCGCGGCGGCGGCGATTATTATCGCGGCGGCGATTATCTTCTTTGTTTCCGTCAGTATTACCAAGCCCATTGTCAATGTTGCCTTAACCCTCAAAGACATATCCGAAGGCGAGGGGGACCTGACAAAAACCGTTAACCGCAATTCAAAAGATGAAATCGGCGATCTGGCGCGGTACTTTAACGCGACCCTGGAAAAAATCAGAAAGCTGATCGTTACCATTAAACAGCAGGCCTTCGCCCTTCTCGATATCGGCAA
>JAISAK010000363.1 GCA_031266695.1 Treponema sp. | reverse complement strand
CAGATCGGCCGCATTATTTCCACGGCCCCCTCGAACACGGAGATCCTCAGGGATTTGGGGGAAGTGGATAAACTTGTCGCCGTCGATACCTTTTCCGCCGGGATAAGCGGCATCGGCGCCGATCTGACGCAGATAGATTTTTCTTACCCCGACGCCGAAGTCATCGTCGGCCTTAAGCCCGACCTGATTATCGCGGCGGGTCACAATATGACTGTTTCCGGGGATGACCCTTTCAAGCTGATCAAGGATACGGGAATCTCCGTAGTGTATATTCCTACCAGCAGTACCATTGCCGGTATCTGCGAAGATATACGTTTTATCGCGGGACTCCTGGAAGTCCGGGAGAAGGGCGAAGAGCTTATCGGCCGCATGAAGGCGGAGGTTGACGCAATCGCCGCGCGGAGCGCGTCCCTTTCCGAAAGAAAATCCGTGTACCTTGAGATTTCGCCCTATCCCTACATGGTCAGCGTCGGCAGGGAAACCTATCTCAGCGAGATGATAAGCATCGCCGGCGGGGACAATATCTTTGCCGATCAGAAGGACTGGTTTTCGCCGGCGGCGGAAGTCATTATTGAACGCAACCCCGATGTGATTCTTACCCTGACGGGTCTTAACGCGGATCCCGTGGGCGAAATACTGCGCCGGCCCGGTTTTGAGCATGTCCGGGCCGTTCAAAATAACGCGGTTTATCCCGTCGACGGCGACGCGGCTTCGCGGCCTTCCCACAATATCGTGAACGCGTTGAAACAAATGGCCGCCGCGATATATCCTGACACGGGGGCGCCGTGAAGATGGTATGGCGGATAACGTGAAACGAAGCGGCATTTTTATTTTCACCGGGCTTGTCTCCCTGCTTGTCCTTTGGGCGGGAACATCCCTGGGCAGCACCTCCATTGGTTTCCTCGACACCGTAAGCATTATCCTTAACAAAATATTTGCCCTGCCCCTTCGTGACGAAGTTGATCCCAGGAACATTACCATTGTCTGGACTCTGCGGCTGCCCCGGGCCCTGCTTGCCTTCATTGTCGGAGGCGCCCTTTCCGTCAGCGGCACGGTGTTTCAGTCGGTTCTGAAAAACCAGCTTGCCTCGCCCTACATCATCGGTGTTTCTTCCGGCGCGTCCCTGGGCGCGGGGCTCGTGATGCTGAGCGGATTGAGCATTCCCCTTATCGGCGGCTTCACCCTGCCCCTGGCCGGTTTTGTCTTCGGCCTTGCCACGGTTCTTTTCGTGATTTCCTTTTCAACAAGGCTCGATAAATCCCTCTCCAACAATACGATTATCCTTTTCGGCATGGTTTTTTCGCTTTTTGTAAACGCCCTCATTACCACCCTTATCGCCCTGTACCGGGAACAACTGCGGAACCTTCTTCTTTGGCAGATGGGGAGCTTTGCCCTCAAGGGCTGGAGCTATGTGGTATTGATGCTGCCCTTTCTCGTTCTGGGTTCCGCGGGAATATTCCGTTATACGAAAGAGATGGACATACTTACTTTCGGCGAAGAACAGGCAAAGTCCATCGGCGTAGACACCCGGGGGCTGCGTATAAAGCTCCTTGTCTATTCGGCGGTGCTTACCGGGGGAGCGGTAGCCCTGAGCGGCGCTATCGGCTTTGTGGATCTTATAGCGCCTCACGTTGCGCGCAAGATAGTCGGCTCTCCCCATAAATATGTTTTGCCTATGGCTTTTTTCGCCGGGGGTTCCCTTCTTGTTATAACCGATTTGATAGCGCGGACCGCGGTTTCCCCTTCGGAACTTCCCGTGGGGGCGGTAACGGCGATTATCGGCGCGCCCTTTTTCGCCTGGGTTTATTTCAAAAGACGGTAGGGGCGGAATATGCTTGAAATCAGGGGCCTTTACAGCGGCTACGGCGGAACGGACATAATTCGGGATGTTTCCCTCAGTGCAAAGCCGGGGGAAATTCTCTGCGTCCTTGGGCCTAACGGCTGCGGCAAGACGACGCTTCTCCGCTCGATTGCCGGTATTCTTAAATACCGGGGAAACGTGCTGGTTGACCGGCGGGAGGTTTCGTCGATTTCCCGCAGGGAGCTTGCGAAAAAAATCGCCCTTATGGGACAGACCTCGGAAATTTATTTCCCCTATACCGTTTACGACACCGTCGCCATGGGACGCTACGCCTATTCGTCGGGCTTCCTCAAAGACCTTTCGGAGGAAGACGAAGGGATCATCGCCGCCGCGCTGGAAAAACTTGAGCTTGCCGGCATTAAAGACCGGCTGATCAGCGAGCTCTCCGGCGGCCAGTTGCAGCGAACCTTTCTTGCCCGCACCCTGGTTCAAAACCCTTCTATCATTCTGCTCGACGAACCTACCAACCACCTCGACCTCAAGCACCAGATTGAGCTGCTGCGTTACCTTCGCGGCTGGACAGGGGAAGAGGGGCGCGCCGTTATCGGCGTGTTTCACGATCTTAACCTGGTGCATCGTTTCGGCGACAGCGCGGTTCTGATGAACGAAGGAAGGATCGCCGCCCGGGGCAGGCCGGCGGAGGTGCTGAACGGCGAGGTTCTGGAAAACGTATACGGCCTTGACATACGGAGCTTCATGCTTGAATCCCTTGAGAACTGGCGGCGGCAGAACGGCGCGGCCGGCGGCGGAGGCGCTTTGTGATTATCCTCATCACCGGCGGCATAAAATCGGGAAAGTCCCGGCGCGCCCTTGATCTGGCGGCCGCCGAATGGAAACCTTCGGCGCGGAACCCCGTTTCCTTCATCGCCACCGCCGAAAGGCTGGACGATGAAATGAAAACCCGCATTATGCGCCATCAGGAAGAACGCCGCCTTCTTGCCGGCGAAGGGGCGATGCCCCTCATTGAGGAAGCCCTTGAGCTGGATCGCGCCATTGCCGCCGCGGGGGGCCGGGCGCTGGTGGACTGTATCCCCCTGTGGGTGAATAATCTGATGTACTACGGGCGGGAAGAAGATTTTTCCCGCATCCTTGAAGCCTTTATCGGGGGCATGAAAGACTGCATTGTCGTAAGCAACGAAACGGGTCTGGGAAACGTTCCCTTTGACGAAAGCACCCGCCGTTACAATCTGCTGCTGGCCGGGGCGAACCGGAAAATCGCCGCCGCCGCGGACCGGGTGGAACTTATGGTTGCCGGGATTCCCCTGAGGGTAAAGTGACCGGGGCGGCATCCGGTTTTATCCGCGGTAAAACAGGCGGCGCGGAAAACTGCCCGGACGCCTGTCTCAGCGTCCCCTCCTGGGTTATACCCGGAACCTATGCGGAGAATCTCCGTTTCCTCGAAAACAAAAGGGCGGTTGAAGGCGTGGAGCTTCTCTTTTTTATCTACGATGATGAAACCCGGGCCCAGCTTGAGGCCGAATGGGAAAGCATTTGTTCCTTTCGGGAACGTTTTGTCTTTACCGCCCATTTGCCCGAAACGCTGCTGCCGGAACATGAGGAGCTTGTGTCCCGGCTCGCGCCCCTGGTCCGTCATTTTATCGTGCATCCTCCTCTTGAAAACCCGGCGGCCCTGGCGGAGCTTATTACGGGCTGGGCAAAAAAATACGGCTCCGGAGGCGAAAAACTTCCGTCCGGCGCCCCCTGTTCCGCGGAGGGAAGGGCCGCGCCCCGCTTTCTCGTGGAAAATACCTTTGGCGAACTCTTTGAAAAGATCCTTCCCTTCCTCGGCGAAGAAACGGGTCTCTGCATGGATACGGGGCATCTTCTGCTGGGGAACAAAAGCCCCGCCGCTTTTTTTTCACGGCACCGGGATCGCGTTGCGGAGATTCACCTGCACGGCGTTGACCGGGAAGCGGCCCTGTGCGACGGGCGTCTTGCCGATCACCGCGGGCTGCGGCGGGGCGAGGCCTGGCTCGGCGAACTGCTTCCCCTGCTGAAAAATTACGGCGGCGTCATTAACCTGGAGGTATTTTCCTGGGAAGAAGCGCGGGCCGGAACGCTTCTGCTGCGTGACGTGGCACATAACGAAAGGGACGATGCGCGTGATGCGCCATAAACATACAACCCAAATCTACGGAGTATAAAGGAGAAGGCGGATGGAAAATATCAAAGCCCTTATGGAAAAGCATCTTGATAATCTTACCAAGCCCCGGGGAAGCCTGGGTATGCTGGAAACCTACTGTGTGAAAATGGCGGAGATTCAGGGGCAGGTTCCGCCAAAAATTGACAAAAAGGGAATCTACGTGTTTGCCGGGGATCACGGCATTGCCGACGAGGGGGTTTCCCTCTATCCCCGGGAAGTAACCCGGCAGATGGTTTTGAACATCCTCGCGGGAGGCGCGGGGATCAATGCCCTGGCCGGCGGTACGGGCTGGGAAATTGCCCTTGTTGACGCCGGGGTAAGGGGCGGTGATTTTCCGCCCGACGGGGAAATCAGGCCGGTCTGCCGTTTTTTGCGGGAACGGATCACCGGGGGCAGCCGCAACAGTTACCGGGAAGCCGCCCTGACGGCCGGAGAAACCGGAGCGGCGCTGGAGCGCGGCAGGGCTCTGGCAAAGGACGCGGCGGAGGCGGGCTACGGCCTTACCGCCGTCGGCGATCTTGGCATAGGGAATACCAGTACCGCGGCGGCCCTGCTTGTTGCCGCCGGATTCAGCGCGGGCGACGTTGTAGACCGGGGCACCGGCATTGACAACGCCATGCTGGAACACAAACGGCAGATTGTCGAGGAGGCGGTGCGGCGGCGGAATCCTCCCCGCGACGGGGAAGCGATCCTCCGGGAGCTGGGTTCCGCCGATTTTGCGATGATGGCGGGATTCATCCTGGGTCTTGAAGGAAGGGGAATAGCCTGCGTCCTTGACGGTTTTCCGGTCAGCTCCGCGGCCTACATAGCCTGGCTTATCAACCCGAAGGTTTCGGACTGGCTCTTTGCGGGGCATCTTTCCAAAGTCGCCGGGCACAAGCCCCTGCTTGAACGCATGGGCCTTGAGCCGGTTGTGAATCTTGAAATGCGCCTTGGCGAAGGGACCGGCGCGGTTCTGGGCGGGCATATCGTCGAACTGGGCGTTTTGGCGGCGCGGAACATGGCTTCCTTTGCGGATGCCCATGTGACCGACACCGGCAAAGACGAGAAAAATTTCTGACCCGCCGGAGGCGTGGCGCGTAACGAGGCGGAGTATAATGTTCGACCGTTTTCTTTCAACCTTCAGCGTGGTCTCGCGTATTCCGGTCAGGCTGCGCTTCAGCTTTGACCCTTCCCGGATGGATTTCTACCTTCCCGTT
>JAISAK010000141.1 GCA_031266695.1 Treponema sp. | reverse complement strand
ATGACAGCGGCTTCTCCCTGATCTGCCCTGTCTCGCGGTCAAAGTAAAATATCACGCCGCTGCGCCGGCGGTTTACTTCGAAGTAACGGTTGTGGCTTTCCAGCACTACGCCGGGATATACCGTACCCCGGACACGTACTTCCGAATCGTAGTGTTCCTCGAATTTTTCGCGCAGGGTAAAGACCTTGAGATTGAGCCCTTCAAGGAGCTTCATGAGTTTGACTTTATAAGCCCGGGCGGCATTGAGGGCGGCGGGGTCCCCGGCCACCTGCTTTAACTTTGCCTCGGTCTGCTGAAGGCCGGCCTTGATCTTCTCAATGTCCCGTTCACTTACTTCAATCTGATCCTGTATAAGATAATCCTGGCCAAAGGATATTTCGGTCTGGCTGGCCTTCTCGCTGCCGATGTCGGCGGTGTCCACGCCGCGGCGGGCTTTACAGACCCCGCCGGCAAGTCTGCCGGTTTCGCCGGAGATGAGCAGCCTGCCGTTGGTTTTTATGTTACAGCGGAGACAGCCCGCCTTGACCTTGATGTCTTCCACGGCAAGGAGGGTTGCGTCGTTTACAAAGGCGGTCTCAATGGAAGTGCGGGCGCGGACTATTCCCCTGCCGCCGCCGCGTATACCGCCCGCTATCAGCACCCTGCCGCCGGAGGAAACCAGGGCATGTTCCGCGCTGCCGCCGACAAACACATGGAGGCCGCCCATCACCGAATAGCCGGGTTCGATTTTTCCCGTTATGCGTAACTCGCCCGAAAAGCTGACGTTCCCGGTAACTTTTCCCACATCCCCCTGAATTTCCCGGACGCTGCTTATGCTGAGCCCTTTTCCGTCGAAAATAGCGCTCCCCCCGCGGGCCGCGGTGAGAAGTATCCCGCCGCCCCGGGGCGTTTCGCCGATCGAATCGTCGTGGGTAAGCGCCGCCGGAACCGCCTTATCGGCGGGCAGAACAGTTCCCTTTACGTTGAAGCCGGGGCGGCCTTCCCCGCCCGCCGGAGTAATTTCCGCGACAGGGTCGCCGGCTTTTACCGCGACGGATTTTTCCCAGGCCCCGGTTCCGGGTCTGATGCCGGGGAGAAGCCACTTTACCGCCGGAGAACCCTTTGCAACCGGAGGCTCGCCCCGGGCGAGGATTTGCCCGGTACAGCCCCCGGCGCCCTGCGCCCGGGCCAGCTTGCAGGCCTTTTCCGCCGCCGTCCTGTCTATCCCCTTTGTTACTCCCGCGCCGGCAAGGGCCTTGATCAGGGTTTCGACGTTCAGGGGCTCGCCCGCCCCAAGCTCCGCGTAAAGATCCGCCGCGGCTTCCATGACGTCTTCGGAAACGGTGACAACAACCTTCGCGTCCCGATAATCAAGGATCTGTCCCCAGAAACTTCCGGCGCCGATCTTTACCGCAAGGAGGCCGCCCTGGGAAGCCGTAATGGTCTGACCGTGCTGTTCGAGGCCGCGGAAAAGTTTCAGTTCGGGATCGTTTCCGGGCAGAGAAGGCAGCGTATTGCCGAACACGTCCCTGCCGGCTTCTCCCGCCGCGTCAGGCGCGGCCGCGTTCTTCGCCGCCGGGCCTTCGGCTGCCGCCGGCGCGCCTTTTTCATCGGCGGCCCCGGCCGCGCCGCCTTCCGGGAATCCGGGCTGCACCACCTGGGCTATCTTTGCGCCCTTTTCTACCCGGACAATTCCCGTCGCTTCGGCCAGGGGGAAAATATTTGTTCCTTGCGGAACCCCTTGCTGAACCCCTTCAGGAACCAGCCTTGACTGAGGCATGGCTTTTACGCGGGCAAGAACGGCGGCGGCCCCGGCGCCTTCCAGCAGGCTTACCGTAAGTTTCACTTCGCGATCCCTGCCCCGGCTGGGCTCCTTTCCCTTTACCAGAACATAATTCCGCAGTTCCGTATCCGGGCCGCCCATAAAGGCTTTGATATCGGCTTTGAGTTTTTCCGCGTCATAACCTTTAACATTCGAATCCTTCAGGGCCTGGGAAATAGCCTTCACCTCCAGAGGCCGGGCGCCGGCTATTCCCTTGCGGAGGTTCAGCACCGCCTCAAGTTTGTCCGGGCTGACGTCAACCCGCGCGTAGGCTTCCTGCGTTTTGAAGAGGGAGAAAGCCAAAACCGGTTCGCGGGTCTTAAGGGACTCCCGAATAGCTTCGTCTATTAATCCGGCATCTACTAAAATCGATTCGGAAGCCCCCTTGAGCTTTGCCGCCTCAATTACATCTTTGCCGGAGGGCGGGCTGAAACGCGAATCGCCGGGCTCGAAATTGAAATAAAGGGTAACCCCGTCGGAACCCTTTGCCGCCGTCCAGGAATGTTTCGCGAAGGGAACAAGGTCCGCCCAGTTTTCACCTATCCTGAGAAAGCCCGAAAAACACGCGGCAATATCATTCTTGTTCCTGACAAGGCCCCGGCCAAGAAAGAAAGCCGTATCCGCAAGAGGCTTGGGGGGAATAGGTTTGCCGAACACGCTTTTGCCCGGCTTTCCCGGCCGCGGCGGCGTAAGGGTTCCCAGCTTTTGCCCCTTCTCGGCATAGCGCGTTTCCCTCACTTCGGGATTCACTTCCGCCGCTTCGCGGGTTTCTTTTTTTTCCCAGGTTACTACCATTTCTTCTTTGGGCGGAAGGAAGGGAATGGGATTAGGTTTTTTTACAAGGGTCTCTTTTTTTATCTTCTCGGTTTTTATTCTGAAGAGTTCGGGTTTCGCGGCGGCGGCGAGAGTCTTTTCCCGGTAGGGCGCTATGTCGGCGGGAATCTTCAGCGGTTCCCACGCGGCTTTTTCCGCTTCGGCTTCCTCCGGGGGCATTCCCCGAAAAAGCAGGGTCTCCAGCGGATTGGAATTTTTTGCCCTGGCCGCCTTCTGCAGAAGGGGATCGATTTCTTTCGGTGAAATATCGTGGGATAATTTTCTTTCGGCTATAAGCTTAAAGACAGCGGCGGCATCCCAGCCAAGCCCTTCGGAATCGGGAACAAAGACGAGCTTCGCCTCGGTTTCTTCAGGATTGATTACAATGGAAGCATTACCTTTTGCAATCAGCGCCGCCATTTCAGCCTCAAATTAGAACCTTCCCGGAAACTCCCGGGTTCTTCCGGGAAAGCCCTTCCTAGGAATTAAACCCCTGGGCAATAGCCCGGGAAAGCTTGAGTTTGATAAAGTTGTTTTCCTTTTTCAGTTTTGAAATTTCAAACTGCTGGGACTTTACTGTTTCAATCAGATCTCCCTGGGTCAGCGCCCCGGAATGGAGCAGGTCCTCAATATATTCCATCTTATTGTCAAAGTCAATCTCCGCCTCCATTCCGGCTTCCTGAAAACTCTCATCGATCTCCTTGTCGTCCGGGGTATGCTCATCTTCGTCGGACTGGATGATCTTGTCGGCGATTCGATATATCGCCTGGGAAAGAATCGACTGGGGCTTGTAGAGGGTAATGGGCAGCCGCGAGGAAAGGGCCGTATCCTGCGCCGTGTCCCGGTAAATCACGCCAAGGTGTTCTATTTTAAGATCAAGGTATTCCTCGCAGGAACGGCGTATCTTCATCGCCACATCCGCGTCCCTGGGCTCCTCCACCATATTCATGATAAGCCGGGGACGCAGCCGTTCAAGATGGCTGATGAATTTTTCATAAGACCCCTCGTCGATTTTTTTTATCTCGGGCAGAATTTTCGGAATGTAAAGTTTCTGCGCGCCGGAACCGTCCTTGCGGATCTTTTCAAGGTAGGCCCGCGCTTTGGAACCCTTGCTGCAGGAAGTAAACATCAGCCGGAACACGGTGTTCTTGAGAAACACATAGGCGTTGAGTACCGCGGTTACCGCCGGCGCGGACACCACGATTCCCTGTCCCGAAAGAAGAAAAAAATCCAGAATAGACTGATGCGTCCCCGCGCCGAGATCGAGGACGAGGATATCGGTATCTTTTTTGAGCGCAAGGAGTTCCTTGACCAGGGCCTTAAGCTGCGAAACCTTGAGGTTGGCGGTTCCCGGTATTTCCGTATCGCCGGGAATAAAACGGAGGCCCCTTACGTCGGTTTCGGAAATTATCCCGGAGAAATTTGATTTGGTATTGTTAAGGAAGGTTCCGATACCGGCTCGCGGTGAATGTTGGCCCAGCACAAGGTGAAGGTTCGAGGCGCCAAGGTCAAGATCGGCCAGCACCACCCGCTGTCCCGCCTGGGCAAAGGCAACCCCCAGATTCGCCGCCACCAGGGATTTTCCCACCC
>JAISAK010000138.1 GCA_031266695.1 Treponema sp. | reverse complement strand
GGCGCTCCCACGGGGGAATATCCTGTTTTCATTCATGCCGCTTGGGGTATGACTTATTACCTTGGATACCGTTTAGAGGAGCCGGGCAGGCAAAGCCTTGGGGTATAACGTGTTACCTTGTTTGTCTTTTGCGCAAGGAGGTGCAATTTGTGAAGTATTGTATTATAATGGAGGCTGTTGCAAAATGGGGTACAAAAAGGGGCAAACTATGAAAATGCTGCGGATTTCCCTCTCCAAACTTGAAAAAAAGACAGCCGGCGTCCTTTCGTCCCCGGGAACTTTTTCAACCCCTTCCGGCCCCGTCCGCGGTCCGGCGATGGAATTCCAGATAGACCGGGAGGTCCGCCGCTAATACGGGCTAAAGGAAAGCCTTTTTTCCCTGACCGGGAATGTGGTGCTGGCCGATCTCCGCCAGGTGCGGGAACTGGCGGCCCGGTTCAACGCGAAGATTGATCCCGCCCATCCCGAGCGCTTTGTCAAGGCAGGGCAGCTCTACGCTATGGGCCTTATCGACGAAATCCTTCACTATATAGCGGCCCTGTACCGCCGGCAGGTGCAGCCCGATGCCTTTGACTCCTGCCTGGACAGGCTGGAAAACAAACTGGGCAAGGGCAGAACCGCGGCGTTCCTCGGCGGTTTTTCCGGACAGTTCCCGCCCCAGCCGGTCTACGCCGGAAAGAAAAGCCCGGAGGAGTACCTGCGCGGAACCGAGGGCGGTGAAAGCTGCCGGGCGCTCTCCCTTGAGGAAGCCATGCTCCTTTCCCTGGCAAATCTCAACACCGCCTTCAGCCCCTTCAAATTCCTTTTTGACGATCGGGAGCTTGCGAAAAAAACCGCCTATCCCGCGGCCATTGAGGAACTGAAGGCGCATTTCAGGGAACTGCCCCCCTTCGGCCCCGACGGCCAGAACTTGTGGGATATGCTCCGCGCCCCGGCCCTTGCTTCGCCGGACTCCCTTACGGGCCAGCTTGAATTTATGCGCAGGCACTGGGGGCTTCTTGTCTCGAAGTTTATGTCCCGGCTGCTTATCGGCCTGGATGTTATAAAGGAAGAAGAAAAGCCCGGCTTTTTCGGCCCCGGCCCCACCGAGGTTCTGACCTACAAGGACTTTGATGAATACGAACGATTCAGCCCCGACCAGGACTGGATGCCCAGGACCGTACTGATCGCGAAAAGTACCCTGGTCTGGCTTTTCCAGCTTTCGCAGAAATACGGCCGGGAGATTACCCGGCTTGACCAGATTCCCGATGAGGAACTTGATGAGCTGGCGCGCCGCGGTTTTACCGGGCTCTGGCTCATCGGCCTTTGGGAACGAAGCAGGGCATCCCGGACTATCAAACAATGGACAGGCAACCCCGAGGCCGCGGCTTCCGCCTACAGCCTTTACGACTACGACATTGCCGGAGAGTTGGGCGGCTGGGGAGCCCTGACAAATCTGCGGGAACGCTGCCTTTGCAGGGGTATACGCCTCGGTTCGGACATGGTTCCCAATCACACGGGCATAGACAGCCGCTGGGTTATTGAACACCCGGATCGTTTCCTTCAGCTTCCCTACCCGCCCTTTCCCAGCTACAACTACAACTGCGGCAACCTTTCCGGCCGCGACGATGTTACCGTTCAGATTGAGGAACATTACTTTACCCGCAGCGACGCGGCGGTGGTCTTCAAGCGTACCGACAACCGCACCGGCGAGGCGCGTTACATCTACCACGGCAACGACGGAACCTCCATGCCCTGGAACGACACAGCCCAGATTGATTTTCTCAATCCCGAAGCGCGGGAGGCGGTGATCCGTACCATCGTGGGGGTCTGCCGGCAGTTTTCCATCGTGCGTTTTGACGCGGCCATGACGCTGGCCAAGCGGCACATTCAGCGGCTCTGGTACCCGGAACCGGGACGCGGCGGCGATATCGCAAGCCGCGCGGAACACGCCCTGACCGGTGATGAATTCGACCGCCGCATACCCAACGAGTTCTGGCGCGAAGTGGTAGACCGCTGCGCCGTGGAAGCGCCCAACACCCTGCTCCTGGCCGAAGCTTTCTGGATGATGGAAGGTTACTTTGTCCGCACCCTGGGTATGCACAGGGTTTACAATTCGGCCTTTATGAACATGCTGAAAAACGAGGAGAACGCAAAGTACCGGGCAACCATTAAAAATACCCTGGAGTTTGATCCGGAGATTCTCAAACGTTTTGTAAATTTTATGAACAACCCCGACGAGGAAACCGCGGCAGCCCAGTTCGGCAAGGGCGACAAATACTTCGGCATTTGTACCCTGCTGGTAACAATGCCGGGGCTTCCCATGTTCGGCCACGGCCAGATTGAAGGTTTTGAGGAAAAGTACGGCATGGAGTACCGCCGCTCCTACCGCGACGAAAAACCCGACGGCTATCTGGTGGACAGGCACGAGCGGGATATCTTCCCCCTGATGAAGCGGCGGGCCCTCTTTTCCGGCAGCGCGGAATTCAGACTCTACGATTTATTCTCCGGCGGCTCCGTAAATGAAAATGTTTTTGCCTATTCGAACCGCCTTGGCGATGACCGGACACTGGTGTTCTACAACAATTCCTATTACGAAAGTTCGGGCTGGGTTAAACAGAGCGACCCCGCCATTCCCCGGGAAGACGGCGGTTCCCGCAGGGATAGTTTAAGCGAAGCCCTTTCGATACACGGCGGCGACCGGTACTTCACCCTGCTGCGGGAACAACGTTCCGGGTTATGGTTTATCCGTTCCTCAAAAGCGATAAGCGAAAACGGCTTCTTTGTATCCCTCAAGGGCTATGAAGCGCAGGTATTTCTTGATATCCACGAAGTTGAAGATGATCCGCGGGGGCGCTGGGCGCGGCTTCATAACGATCTCAAGGGCCGGGGCATCCCCGATCTTGAGGCCGGTATTCAGGACATTTTTCTCGGCGAGCTTTACTACCGCTTTACGGAAATATTCAAACCGGAGTTTGTCTCGGGGCTGCATGAATTCTTTTCGGACTCCGGCGCGGCGAAAACCGCGGCCCGCGGCCCGAAGGCCGGAGCCGCCGAACCCGGGGCTGCGGCGGAATCCTTTGTCGCGTCCCTTGAAGCGCCGGCAAAGGCGTTTATAGAGGCCGCCGGCCGCTTTATTGACGGCGCCGGAGGCCAATATGACGCCTGGACACCAAAAGATGAAGAGGGCGTTAACCTGTGCCGCGAGAAGGTTAACGATGAAAAAATCCTTGAAGAGTTTAACGCGTTCCTCGGCAGGTTTATTGCGGTTTCGAAGCATGCCGGCGGCGCGGCCGCGCTCCCCGCCGATCCCCCCGCCCCGCGTTTCCTCGAAGTCCTTGCCCTCCGTGTCCGGGAAAGGCCCGTACTCTGCGCCTTTGCCCTCGGCTGCTGCCTGCTTTCCCTGCTGCGTCAGATTATCGGCGAAGGGGCGCGGGGTTCCGACGCGGCCGCCCTTGCCTTTGATCACTGGCGGCTTGATCGAAAACTCCGGGAACGGTTCTGTTTCTTCGGCGCGGGCGAAGACGAGGCCGGGCGGCTCTGCGCTTTGATGCGCGCCGTACTTGCGCGTACCGCCCCCGGCAATGTTTCTCCGCTTTTGACGGCCGGACCTTTCAGGGCGGAAGAATTCGCCGGCGTGCTTATTCAGGAATATTATCATGATGATGATTTCAGGCGGCTTCTTGGAATCAACGTCTTTGACGATGTAACCTGGTTCAATAAAGAAGGTTTTGAGAATGTACTGTTCTACGGCTCCTTCTTTCTGGCGCTGGAGAACGACGCGGCCTTTGAAGCGGCCGCTTCGGCAGGCGCGGCTCCCGGCGGACTTCCGTCCGGTGGATTTTCATCCGGTGGACTTCCGTCCGGCGGCAAAATTCCCACCGGCATTGCGCCCTGGCCTCTGCGGATTGCGCGGATCGCGGAGCTTTATGAGGCCCTGACCAAAGCCGAGGAAGCCTCCGGCTTCCGGTTTGACACGTTCATGGATTTCCTGGCCGGGGTGGAGCCCGCGGTCAAAGCGGAAACCGCCGGGGCAAAGCCTCCGGCAAAAACAAAAACCGGGGGCGCGGGCGGCGGAAAATCACCGGGCGGAAAATCATCGAAAGGAAAAAAGAAGAGGTGAGTACCCACGGAAAATACTGGCTTCTGGGAATGTACTGCCTCATTTCGGCGCCCCTCTTTTCCCAGAGCCGCTATCTGGAACTCAATCTTAACAACCAGGCAATTCAGAGCAGGGTAAGGGCGGCGCGGCCCCGGCCAATACTGGAAGTGTTCAGGGTGATCGAGAAGGCTGCCGCCGACAAACATATCAAAGGCATGGTTCTTAATATCTCCGCCTTTTCAGCCAACCGGGAATTAATCTGGGAATTGCGAAGCGCCCTTGAAAATTTCAAAGCCGGGGGAAAAAAGCTTTGCGCCTTTATCAGCGGCGCGGATATTGATCTCTATTGCCTGGCTTCCGTGGCGGACAAAATCGTAATGGACGAACAGGGATCGCTTTCGCTGATGGGCTATGCCTGGGGCCGCGGCTATGTTCAGCACAGCCTTGAAAAGCTGGGTGTCGGCGTGCGGGAACTGCGTTACCTGGATTTTAAATCGGCGGCGGAAACCTATACCCGGGATTCAATGTCCGAAGCGGACAGGACGCAATACGGTGAATGGCTTGAAGACATATTTATGGTTACCAGGGACACCCTGATGAAGGCCCGTTCCTGGACCGAAGACGAATTCAACGCAATCCTGAACAGGGAATTTCTTTATTCTTCAAAGAGCGCCCTTGAACGCGGCCTGGTTGACCGCCGCGGCCGCGGGGAAGCGGTAAAGGAGGCGCTTAAAGAACTTGAAGGCGGCGAAGTGAAAAACTTTGCCCTTTACGGAGACCCTTCCTCAAGGCTGATGGAGAACAGCTCTGTTTACAGCTTCCGCCGGAGGGGCGGCTTTTTCAGCAGGCCCCCGGTGGTAGCGGTGATCTATGCCTCGGGACAGACCGACATGGAACGGGGCATGGCCGCCCGCAGTCTTTCGCGCACCATCCGGGAAGTGTCGGAGCGGAAAAGGGTCAGGGCAATGGTGGTGCGGATCAATTCGCCCGGCGGCAGCGCCGAAGCGGCCGATTACGTTGCCGAGGCGATAAAGTACGCAAAGGAGCGGATTCCGGTGGTAGTTTCCCTGGGGTCTGTCGCGGCCTCGGGCGGTTACTGGGCGGCCATGTATGCCAGCCACATCACCGCTTCGCCCTATACCCTTACCGGTTCCATCGGCGTTATCGGAACCTGGTTTTTCGACAAAGGGCTGAACAGCAAACTGGGCTTTACCGCAGACAGTTTGCAGCACGGCGCCCACGCCGACTTGATGACAGGCGTGGTTCTGCCCCGGCGGGATTTTTCGCCCGAAGAGGAAGAACGTTACCGCGCCCACATACTGGATCTTTACGCCGATTTTACCGCCAAGGTTGCCGCGGGCCGGGGCATGGAAATTGAAAAAGTGGAAGCCGTTGCCCAAGGCCGGGTGTACTCGGGGCTGGGCGCGCTTAACGCCGGCCTTGTCGACAGCCTGGGGGGTCTTTCGGACGCAGTCCGCACAGCCCGGAGCCTTGCGAAGATACCGGAGGGCCGGCGGGTTATCTACAGCGAGTATCCCCGGCCAAAGTTTGTCGATAAGGTACTTGCGTATCTGACCGCGGCGGGGCTTGGGAACGGCCTTGCCGCGGCGTCCGGGGCCGCGTCCGGGTTTGGCCCGCCTGCCGGATACGGCGCGGATCCCGCCCTTCTTGCCGGGCTTTTCCTGCCGGAATCTTTCCTTGCGGATCTGTTTTACCGGCTTTCGCGGAACGGCCAGGTTATGCCCATTCTGCCCCTGGACTGGCGGCCTGATTGAATGAAAGGAATATTTTCCCCCGCGGCGCGCTGCTCAGCCTGAAGGCTTCGCGCCTTTGTCTGGTACTATAACCGTTACTGGGCGCCGGGCGCTGTCACCTTAGCTTCAACAACGCCCCTTAACGGGGCGCTTTGTTCCGCCCCGCGGAAGCGCCAAGTCCGCCATGAACGGCTTCATATCTCGGCTTCTTCCCCCATCTAAAAAATACTTTCAAGATATGATGTTGTACCCCTTGGCCTTGCCTGCCCGGCGACTTCTGGCCTCCTACAATGAAGGTTGATCGTCGAGGAGAGTAAAACCATCCGTCAGGGAACAAAGGCGTTCATGGAACAAAGTTGAGGAACATAGGGGCGGACCGACTGCGTCCCATGAAGGGGCGTTTAGCCAACAAAGGTGACAGCGCCCGGCGCCCAATAATGGCCACAGTACCGAAAAAAGGAGGCGGCCTAAAGGCCGCCGTATGTGCCGCGGGCAGGCAAGGCCTTGGGGTATAAAATCTTACCTTGCATGTATTTTGCGCCACAGGCAAGTGAACGGCGGCTTTGGCGCTCCCGCGGTAGAGGCCATTAATTTCATTCCTGCCACTCGGGGTATGAACTATTACCTTGCATATCTTTTGTGCAACGTGCTATAATTACTTCATAGAAAAATAGGTTAGAGTAAATTTTGAAAGAGCCTCTTTTTTTCAAACTTTTTTAAGGAAAATCATAATGGAGATAAAAAAAGCGGCAATTTTTATGCTGCTTCCGCTGATAAGTCTTGTCCTGGGAACCTGTAATTTTGGAGAATTATTGCCGGAAGAAGAAAATTATTATCCCGGAAAAGAAGATGTCTATGTGTTCTACGCCTATGACAACAGTGAACCCAAGGGCGCGAACAGTTCCGGAAATTATTATGAAATTAAAGCGGTGCAGCTTTGGGACGGATCAAAATGCGAGGTTTGGGTTGACCGGACAATAAAAGTATCCGAAGGAACGGCAAAAGCAATAGCCAATGAATTTGATACTAAAATTTACGCCGCCAATACCAATACCTTCGGGCGCTATGAAAATGAAACCGTTTTTAAAGATCCCGCTTCGATAAAGCTCATTATTCTTATCCTGGACATAAAGGACTCCTACAATAAAAACGGCAATAAAGGC
>JAISAK010000126.1 GCA_031266695.1 Treponema sp. | reverse complement strand
TTGGACTTGTTCAACAACCCGGTTGGTTGTCGCGGACTGAAGTCCGACACAAGTCTCGCAGATTTGGTGGATTTCTTGCAGAAATTCACCAAATCTGCTGTTTTTCAGCGGAAGTTGTTCAATAACTGAAGTTATTGAACAACTCTATTCTCCCAGCAGGGATTTGAGCTCCTGCATGTCGCTGGTGATTTTTGTCCGCGAAAGACTGCGGAAATTCCGGGGGATCATTTCTTTGGAAGTACATTCCAGAACCGCAACCAGGTTCTGGAGTTCCACCTCGTGGGGATAAGCCGCGGGGATAAAGTCGCCCATAGCTTCTTCCATGTCTTCACGCTTTACATAGACCCGGTCTTCCATAGCGGCAAGGAGTTTTGCCCGTACCAGCACAGCCTCAATATCCGCGCCGGAATATTCATACTGAAACTTTCTGAAAAGATCCGAAACGGAAAAATTGCGGATGTCGAGGTCAAGCTTGCGCACCAGGGTCTTGAAAAGGGCTTCCCTGTCCTCGTTGGTTTCGGGGTAGAAAAGGGCAAGGTGCTCCTCGGCGCGGCCCTGGCGTTTCAGGTCAACGGGAATAAGATCGGGCCGGCAGGTAATGAGAAACCAGATGATCTTTCCCCGGTATTCGGTGTTTCCCATAAAGCTGGCAATCTGGGCAAAGACCCGGTTGCTGGTTCCCGAATCCCCCTGCTGATCCCGGTCGCCCAGAAAAGCGTCGGCTTCGTCGATCATCACCGCCACGGGGGCCATAGCCTTGAGGATGTTCAAAACTTTTTCCAGGTTGGACTCGGTGTCCCCCTGCCACTTGGAACGGAAGTTGCGGAACTTGACCATAGGTATGCCGATTTCCCCCGCAAAGGCGGTAACCATAAAACTCTTGCCCGTACCCACGGGGCCCGCGATAAGGTAGCCCATAGGCAGAACGTCGGGTCTTCCCATTTTGATTGCCCGCGCCGCGTTTTTAAACCGCTTCTTGACAAAATCGTGGCCCGACACGTGGGAAAGGTTATACCCGGTTTCAAGGAATTCGAGAAGGCCGGCGGCTTCGTCTTCGATGATCTCTTTTTTCTTTTTGCGCATAAACTCAAGCGAAAGGGGCTTGTTTTCCTCATAGCTTTCGGAAACCAGCCGGTTCAGGTTCATCAGATTGATTCCGCTTGTAATAGAGGCAAGGCGCTCCGGGTTAAGGCCGCGTTCCAGAAGCAGTTTTCCTTCGTTTTCCTTGAATCGGAGAAATCTTTCCCGCACTTTCTCGTCCGGAAAAGGTACGCTTATCTTTACCGTAGACGGGGAACCCACCAGCCGTGAGGCGATATCCACAAGGTTTTCCGTAAGAAGAATAATCGAAATATCACCCCTGATGAATTTGGGATCGCTTGCCCAGCGGTTAAAGGTAACAAGGCAGTAGCGATCCGTATCCGAAAGGCGGATAAGATCGCCCGAGGGCACCAGGGCTTCCGCATAGTCAATGATAAGAACCATGCGGCAGGTTTCACGTTTTTCTCCGGGGATGCGCGAAAGAAAATATTTCTCAAGGTACGGAAAACTTTTTTCCGGGTCGGCCGAAAGAAATTCCTCCTGCTCCGCGGCGGGATAAAACCCGGACACGGAGGAAAGATAATCCCTGGTCATGGGTTCCTCGCAAAAACTTACCCCGCTGGAGCGATCGTAGTAGGCAATAATATCCTGGTTGCCGAAAAGGACATCGGAGATATATTCCTGAATCCGCTTGAAAGCAAACTCATCTTCCTTTTTTTTATGGGGAAGAAAATCCCTTATATTGCCGTAGAGAATATACAGGTTGGCCGTCTTGGAACCGTACTTTGTAGCCAGCTCCTGGGCCCAGGCCGGCAAAATTTTGATATAGCTGTTGTTGTTATAAATATACTGATCCGGCACAACCTTCTCCGACTATCTTTTTTCGGGCAGTAAAGCGGAAAGACGCTCCTCAAGGAGGGCGCTGTATTTTTCGTTAATCTGCCGCTCGGCGGCGATCACCGCCCGGTTCTCCGCTTCCGCCGCGGTTAAATGTCCCTCGCGGCCGCTCACCGTATAGGGAAGAAACACATCCCCGGAAACCGTGTCCGTCAGTTTGGCGTCAAGGGTATAACGGACAAACTTGTTGGCCTGGTTGGGAAGCTCCACCGGAGAGAAAGATATATCCGCATTGATAAGATAACGCGCGCCGCTTCCCCCGCCGCGCAGTCCCGCCTTATTCACCGCCGCCGCAAGGGCTCCTTCTATGCGGCCGGAACGGTCATTGGCAACCTTTACCGCAATGGGAATATTTTTGGCGATATTCACCGCTTCAAGCCGGTAATCGTCGCCCCTCTTCATGTTGCCGGGGTTTATTCCGGTACCCGCGGAACCCACGACGGAAAGCACATTGGCGAAAATCCGGTTGGCATCCGCGATAGTTCCGGCAAAGCGGTAACGGGAATACGCGTCAAGAGTGTTCTTCTCGGCGGCGCTAATATCGGTAAGGCCGTTGATGATCCTTTCGTTGGAGCGGATCATGTCCGCGTAGAGAACCGCGGTTTTCGCCCGTTCCATTACGGCAACCGCGTAATGACTCGTCCTGCCGTCGTACCAGTAATCCCTGAGCTCGGCGACGACCAGGGACTGAAGTTCCGCCGAGGTTTTAATTGCGTTGGTAATCGCGGTATCTTCCTGCCACCGGTCTACCGCGCCGTTCAGCACCGCTTCGGAATAGCGGGAAGTCGCCGTCTGTTCGCCGCTGATATTTTGCCCAAAGAAGGCCGCAAGATTGGCAAAGGCGCTTTTTTCGGCCAGGGCCCGCTCCGCGCCGTAACCCACGGCGGCGACATAGGCCGTCTTGCTGAAAACCGATTCCGGGGAGGCTACCCAGGCAGGCTCGGCGCGCGAAGCGGCCGCGGCGGAATTCTGCGGCGCGGAATTCTGCGATGATGCCGAAGGCTGTGAGGCCGGGGAAGCTCCCAGCGCCGCGCGGGAATCTCTTTGTACCCCCTCAAGGTTCCGCTGCGCGTCGGAGTCCGGGTTCTTCAGCGCGCCGTCGAGTCTCCCGGCGGCGGCGTCCGCGGCGTCCGCCGCCTCGGCAGACGCGTCCTGTCCGGCGTCTTTCGGCCTGGCGCCGCCGGCGCAGCCGGAAAGTACAGCCCATCCCAGAACCGGTATCAGAACAAGAAAGACGGCGCGTCCTGTTCCGGGCGCCGGCAAAGAAGCTTTTTTCATTTTCATTTTAAACATACAGCCTCCGCTAAATTCAAGACATTTTCCCTGATATCCATGTCCTTATACCGGAAGGAAGCGATCTCCTTTCCCGAGCGGCTATAATAGCACACCCGGAAAGAATAGGTTCCCGGTACAAGGTTAATCCCTCCGGCCCAGGCTTTTGCGGGAAAATACCGGGAGATTCGCAGATCCGCCTGTTCACTGGCCTCGGCAAAAACCTGGGCGGCAAGGCTCAAAACGCCCAGCACTAATCCCGTTTCGCCTCCGGTTTCTCCGGCCGCAGCATCAAAGGCCGAGGAAGTAGCGCCCTTTAGTACAGCGCGGATCACGCTTTTCATGTATATG
>JAISAK010000071.1 GCA_031266695.1 Treponema sp. | reverse complement strand
AACAACAGCAAAGCTGGTCTTCCCGGCGGCCGGGGGCAAACGCGGGCATCCGCCCCTCGTCTCCGCGGTTTGTGTGCCGGACATACTGGACTATGAGGGGGAAGAAGGACTGCGGGGGCTTTGGGGGCGCTATAGAGGCGAAGACGCCGAACTGGAAGTGAAAGACCGCGGCTGCCTCCTGGATACCGATACAATGGCGAATTATCACGAGCTTGCGGGGTATATGCAAAAACGTGTAATTGCCGCCGGAAGCGGCGCGTTTTGGCAATAAGGAGTCGGGAAGAATGCCGGAAAACTATGATGTGATAGTTATTGGCGGCGGGGCGGCGGGTATGACCGCCGCCATGTACTCGGGCCGGGCGCGGCTTAAAACCCTGCTCATTGAAAAGTCTCTTATCGGAGGGCTGGCGACCAATACCGCCCTGGTAGAAAATTATCCCGGTTTTCCGGACGGCATAGACGGCACGGATCTGATGCGGCTCTTTGACAAACAGTTCAGGAAATTCGGCGTGGATATAAAATTGACGGATGTAAAATCGGTGGAGAATCCCGGGGACTATAAACTGGTCAGCACCTTCAGAACCGATTACCGCGCCCCGGTGGTGATTGCCGCTACCGGGGGCCGCCCGCGGCTGACCGGCGCCCCGAAGGAGGAATGTTTTAAGGACAAGGGCATTTCCTTTTGCGCTGTCTGTGATGCCCCGCGGTATGCCGGAAAAAGAGTCCTGGTTATCGGCTCCGGCGATACCGCCCTTGAGGAAGGTATCTACCTTACCCGGTTTGCCCGGGAAGTGCTGATTTCCGTGCGGCATGAGGAAGGGAAAACAAGGGCCAATAAAGCCGTCAGGGAAAAAGCCCTGGCCAATCCTAAAATTCATTTTTTGTGGAATACCGCGGCAGCGGGATTTGAGGGAGATGACCTGCTTGGACAGGTGATTCTGAAAAATACCAAAACCGGAGAATGTAGTCCCGTAGATGTGGACGGCTGTTTTTTTTTTATCGGTTTTCTTCCAAATACGCATATTTTTGAGGGGCTCCTGAATTTAAGCCCCGAAGGTTACATTATCACCAACGAGGATATGGAAACCGGCATACCGGGTATTTTTGCCGCCGGGGATGTGCGGAAAAAGACGCTCCGGCAGATCGCCACTGCCGTCGGCGACGGGGCCACTGCCGCTTATATGGCGGAACGCTATGTTGGGGAATTCAAGTTTAGATATTGACAAGGGCTTCTTTCCCGGGTAATTTGTTAGTTAAAGCTAATATATATTCACTGAGGAAAGAAGCGATTATGAAAAGACGAAATTTAAACACCGGGGTCTTGTCCCTGGAAAATTTAAAAGCCAGGCCCGTCCGTACCGCCTGTCTTGTAGTCGTGGTGGCAATACTTGCCTTTACCCTGTTCGGCGGGTCAATACTTGCCCTGAATCTCCGTCAGGGCTTGACCGTAATGACCAAACGATTCGGCGCGGATCTGATGGTGGTTCCCGCCGGATCGTCCGAAAAAGCCCAATCCCTGCTGCTTCGCGGGGGAACAAGTTACTTTTACTTTGACAACGCAATTGTCGATAAAATCGCCGGAACCGAGGGTATAGCCTGCGCTTCCCCCCAGTTTTTTCTTACTTCCCTTTCGGAAAGCTGCTGCGACGCGATGGTACAGCTTATCGCCTACGACCCGGCGACGGATTTTGTCGTTCAGCCCTGGATGGCCGAGAAATACCGTAGTGCCGTGGAAGACGGCCAGGTAGTTGTAGGCAGCCGGATAACTATACGAACCGACAATACCATCAAGCTTTTGGGGCATAACTATTCGGTGGCGGCGCGGCTTTCGGGAAGCGCCAGCGGGCTGGACACATCAATTTTTATGACCCTGAATACCATGCGGCTTCTTATCGGCCGCGCCCGGGCGGCGGGTTATGATTTCCTCGCGGCACAGGAAAAGGAGATGCAAAGGGGAGCCGTTTCGGTTATTTTAGCGAAAAGCGACCCCGCCGCCTCCCCGGCGCAGCTTGCCCGGACAATAGACCGGGAAAATGCCGGAGTGGATGTGGTGGTTTCGCAAAGCGTTTTTTCCCGAATCTCCGCGTCCCTGGGCGGATTGGTAGAATATATTCATCTTTTTTCAATCGTACTTTGGGTTCTGGCGGTCATCGTATCGGCGGCGGTGTTTTCGCTTTCCATCCATGAGCGGAAAAAGGAATTCGCCCTGCTGCGTATCCTCGGGGCCACACGGAAAAAACTCATCGCCCTTGTGCTGGGGGAGTCGTCCCTGGCCGGCCTTGCCGGCGGCGTGGCCGGCATCGTTCTTGCAAGCCTCGCGGTGTTCCCCTTCAGTACCCTGATCAGCGAGCGGCTTGAACTTCCCTACCTTGACGCGCCGTTTTTCAAAATCATCCCCCTGGCGGCCGGGAGCCTTTTTCTTTCGGTACTGGTGGGGCCCCTGGCTTCTCTCTATTCGGCGCTGCGGATCAGCCGGGCGGAAACCTATTTTACCATGCGGGAGGGCGAATAATGGGGCTTCTTGAATTAAAAGAACTTACCAAAGAGTACAAGCGCGGAGTCCGGTCCTTTAACGCGGTAAACCACGCAAGCCTTTCCGTCGAGCCGGGGGATTTTATCAGCATCATCGGACGGTCGGGGAGCGGAAAAACCACCCTTCTCAACATGGGCGCGGGACTGCTCCGCCCAACCGCGGGAACGGTTCTTTTTGAGGGGCGGAACATCTATGGTTTACGGGATAAGGATATTTCGTTTTTTCGCAATGAAAAAATTGGCTATGTCCCCCAGGGGCAAAGCCTCCTCTCGAATTTTACCGTCTTTGACAATGTTTGTATCCCCTGGTTTTTGTGGAAGCGCGAGGGGGACGTGGAAGGCAGGGCCTTTATCCTGCTTGAAAAAGTGGGGATAAGCCACCTGGCCGCGTCTTATCCCAGGGAGCTTTCCGGCGGCGAAATGCGGCGGGCGGCTATTGCCCGTTCCCTTATCAACGAGCCGCGTCTCCTTATCGCCGATGAACCCACGAGCGATCTGGACGCGGAAACCACAGCGGAAATCATGACGCTTTTCAGCCGTATCGCCGGGGAGGGTACGGCGGTACTCATCGTTACCCACGAACTTGATACCCTGGCTTACGGCAACAAAACCTATTCGATGGACGCGGGGAATCTGCTGCCGGTCATTGAACGGGGCAGACTGTAACAACGCAGGAGGCAGTACATGAAGAATCGTATCATTTCAGGCGGCGTAACAATAGTTTTCGGGCTGCTTATCGCGCTGGGCCCGCAATTTCTGTTCAGGGTGTGCCCGGTTATGGGGGACGTAATTATGAAATGCCATTGGTCGGCCCGGGCGGAAATCGGCGTTGGGGCATTAATCGCCGCGCTGGGTATTGCCCTGGTATTTTTTTCCAATCCCCGTATCCGGCTTGGGCTGACCCTCGGAATATTTTTGTCGGGTATTCTTGTTCTGCTTGTTCCCCACGTTCTCATCGGCGGCTGTGTCAATCACACCATGCCTTGCCGCAAAATCACTTTTCCGGCAATTACCGTTATCAGTATTCTGCTCTTGATCGGCGCGGCGTTTAATACGCTGTATCTTGCCCGGAAAAAGGAATAGCGGCTTTATGCGCGAAGCGCGACAAACTTCCGGGAAAATTATTCGGCATTGACTTAGTATTTCTATTGGATTATTTTAACAATATAGGAGGATTTATATGGCTGGTTCATTAAAAAATACAAAAACCAACGGCCTCTTTTGGTTCCTCGGAACAGGTCTTGGTATCGGGGCGCTTGCGGTGGCGTTGTCGGCGGCGGGGAATCCCAAAAACATGGGGATTTGCGTGGCTTGTTTTATCCGCGATACGGCGGGCGCGCTCGGTTTACATGGCGCGGCGGCGGTGCAGTACCTGCGCCCGGAGATCCCCGGTTTTCTGCTGGGCGCCTTCATTCTTTCTCTGTTCAAAGGCCGGTGGAAGGGAGAGGGTGGTTCCGCGCCGCTCGCCCGTTTTGCCATTGCTTTTTTTGTGATGATCGGCGCCCTTGTTTTTCTGGGCTGTCCGCTGCGTCTTATGCTGCGTCTTGGCGGGGGCGATCTTAACGCGCTGGTGGGGCTTGCGGGTTTTGCCGCGGGCATTGGTCTTGGCAGCGTTTTTTTGCGCAAG
>JAISAK010000065.1 GCA_031266695.1 Treponema sp. | reverse complement strand
GAGGACGGGAACATGGCCCACTCGGCGGTCATCCAGTCCGTGGACCTTGCCGCCGGGGTCATCCGCTACCTCCAGTGTACCGACGAGGCGCCCCTGCTTGAACGGGGCGTCCACGAGTCCTTTATACGTTTCGATCCCTCAAGGCCGGAGCTTTCTTTAAGCGATCCGTCCCTCACCTGGACCCAGGGCCGCTACCCTCCCTTTCCGGGAGAAAAAGCCAGCCCCTTTTCCGATGACGGCGAGCGGTTCCGGGCTTATCCCGAAAAGGGCGGCGGCCGGGTGGTGCGGATCAGGGCGGTCTCCGCGGCGATCTCGGCGATAGAGAGGTTTAAATAACGTGAGTTCGAAAGGCGGCATGTTCGAGTCCCGCCGGATACGGACCTAATTCTTTTTTCGGGACCTTTAAATATGCGGCTTTTCATTTCTGTCAACTTTGACGAAGAGGTCAGACGAAAGCTTTTCCGCCTGCAGGAGGCCGTCAAGGCACAGGCTTCGCGGGGCAGCTTCTCCCTGCCTGAAAACTTTCACCTTACCCTGGCCTTTCTGGGGGAAACAGAGGAAAAGAGGCTTCCGGTTATCCGGGGTATCATTGAGGTAATTCGCGGCGGGCCTTTCGATCTTTCCTTTACCCGTTCCGGCTGTTTTACCCATAGCCGCAAGGAACTCTGGTGGATAGGAGTCGAAGACAAGGGGAAAGGTCTTTCATCCCTTCTGGACATCAGGCGGCAGCTCCGCGAAGGGTTAAAGGCGGCGGAGCTTGTCTTTGACGATCGGCCTTTCAGCGCCCATGTTACCCTGGGCCGCGAAATAAGGCATGAAAAGCCCCTTTCATTCCCCGGTGTTGATATCACCGTTCCTGTAAGATCTATAAGCCTCATGAAGTCGGAACACATCGAAAGACGTCTTGTTTATACGGAACTTTTCGTCCGCCCCTTGTAACGGAAGTCCGCGGCTCTTTCCGCTTCCGGGAGCCGTACAATTAAAACGCTGTTACAAAACGCTTTACATACCGAAGGTTTAATGGTATAATACATACAGGAAGGGGATAAAATGAAAAAAACGCTGTCTGCGGCGGTACTGGCTTTATGCGCGATCTTTCTGGTCCCGGGGCTTAAAGCCGATGATTTCAAATGGAATCTTGTCAATGCTCTGACAAGAAATGATATTCAAACCGGCGAACGCCTGATACACGAAAACGCAAAGAGCATGTCGGCGGAAGAAAAAAAGTTAATTGTAAATTTTGTTTTAAATTATACCAGGGGAGAAAACACAAAAAAACTTCTTGAATTTTTAAAAACCAATAATATTCATGTAAGCCAATTTGATTTATATACCGCCCTCAACAGATCTCAAGACGGGCAGGTTATTCAGTTTATTTTGGATCAGGGCATAATCCCAAACGGTGAAATTTTACTTTTGGCGGCTGAAAAGCAACGGTTCGATTTCGCAAAAAAATTCGTCGAGATGGGCGCGGATGTTAATTACCGGTATCCCCAAAATAAAGCCTATGCCGACGGCATGACGGTTCTTCTGTATGCGTCAATGTGGAATAATCTTGAACTTGTACAATTCCTGGTGGAACACGGCGCCAACATAAATTGGCAGGCAAAAGACGGCAGATCCGCCGCGTCAATCGCCTATGAAAACGGGCAAATGCCCCTTTACAGCTACCTTAAGGAACAGGGAGCGGATTTTGATCCAAACCAGGTACTCGTAAACCCGGTTCCCGGCGCAAACAGCTCTCCTTCACCGGCAAACCGCGGCACAGGCATTTCGGACTTATTAAACAGCCAGGCCCCGGTTTTGAGGAACGGGGCATACCGCTTATCGGGGAACACCATGGAGATTAGGCTTACGGGAGCCGCAAATCCCGGAACCGTAAGTTATACAAACAACTTTGGAAGGGCAAGCAGCGGCTTTTTTCGTGCAGACGGCGGTATCCTTACCCTGGTAATGGAAGGACGCAGTTTTGTATATAGAATAGTTTCTGATGTATCCTTTTTCGGTAATGGGGAAACATGGGTAAGGACCGGAGATTGAAAGGGTAAACAGGGTTAGGCAACCAGGATGAGCGCATATAAAATCATTTTGACCATCATGTATTAAAAAACGGGAGTATGGTATAATAAAACCATGGCGCAGTTTGATGTTTCCAAAGAGTGGATTGTTCTTGTGCCCCCGGGCATGCCGGCGGCGGAAAAGGCCGCCGGGGATCTGGCCCGCTGTATCGGCCTGCTCCGCGGGCGGGCGGGGTTTCCTCCAAATCCGCCGGCCCTGGCGGACGCTTCCGGGCCCGCGCCTCCCGAATCGGCGCCCGTGGTGGTGCTTAACTGCGAGAACGGGGGCAGGGAACGGAACGGCTTTACATGGCGGGCCGGGGCCGAACGGGTTGAGATCTACGGCGAATCCGACCGGGGGCTTTGCGGGGGGATCTTCGACTTCCTGTCAAAGCTCGGGATACGGCGGCCTGCGCCGGGCCGGGAGGAACTGCCTTCTCCCATGGCG
>JAISAK010000034.1 GCA_031266695.1 Treponema sp. | reverse complement strand
GCGGGAGCACCAAAGCCGCCGGGTATCTTCCTCGTCATTAAAAAGACATACAAGAAAAGACCTTATACCCCTTAGCCTTGCCTGCCCGGCGACTTCTGGCCTCCTACAAGAAGGTTGATCGTCGAGGAGAGTAAAATCATCCACCAGGGAATAAAGGCGTTCACGCAACAAAGTTGAGGAACATAGGAGCCGGGCAGGCAGAGCCAAGGGGTATGATATATTACCTTGCGTGTCTTTTGCGCCACAGGCAAGTGAACGGCGGCTTTGTACTCCTGCGGGGGAATATCCTGTTTTTATTTGTATCGCTTGGGGTATGACATATTACCTTGTATGTCTTTTTGCGGTATAGTATGCTCCTTTTGGAGGGGTGATGCAGGCGGACAAACGTTTCACCGGGGCCTGTGTGGGACAGCTCAGGACGGAAATAGACGAGGCCGGGGGGAATGAGGTCTTTGCCCTGGGATATCTGGACGACAAGGGAATTGTATCCCGGATACGGGTTGTCGCCAGGGGAAATGAAAATTCCGTGCTTGCCCTGCGCTCCTTTGATTTTGGCGAAGGGGACGAGGCGGAAGATGTTTTTATCCATAATCATCCTTCCGGTTTTTTAACTCCCAGCGACAATGATTTGGCAATAGCCGGTAAAGCCGCGGAAAGCGGCGTCGGCGCCTATATTGTTGATAACCCGGTACAGAAAGTCTATGTAATCGCGGAACCCGTGCGCCGCCGCAGGATCAAAAAGCTCGATGAAAAAAACATTCTGGCCTCTCTGGAGGAGGGCGGAAGCGTAGCGCGGCGGCTGGAAAATTACGAACCAAGGCAGAGCCAGCTTGATCTTATGGAACTTGTCATCCGGGGTTTTAATGAGGATTCGCTGGTTGCGGCCGAGGCGGGAACCGGGGTCGGCAAGTCCTTTGCCTATCTGCTTCCCGCCGTTCACTACGCCTCCGACAACAACGACAGGATCGTAATTTCCACCGCCACTATCACCCTGCAGCAGCAGCTTTACGAAAAGGATATTCCCCTTGTCACGGAGGCCCTTGGGAAAAAGATAAAGGTCGTTCTTATAAAAGGACGGGGCAACTATGTATGCAGAAGACGGATGGAAGACGCCCTGAGGGAACCCGATCTGGATGATGCTGAATTTGAGGAACTGCGGCAAATTACAAAGTGGACGGAAACCAGCAAAAGCGGAAGCCGCTCGGATCTGTCTTTTTCTCCGTCGGAATCTGTCTGGACGCGCATCTGTTCCGAGGCGGATCTCTGCATGGGGATGCGCTGTCCCGAGCGGGAACGCTGCTTTGTCATGTCCCTCAGAAAGGAAGCGGCCGACGCGCGGCTCCTCGTGGTAAACCATCACCTCCTCTTTGCCGATCTCGCGGCGCGTCACGAAGGAGCCGGATACGAAGGCACCGTTGTTCTTCCGCCTTACAACAGGGTCATTATTGATGAAGCCCACACAATCGAAAACGCGGCGACTTCCTTTTTTTCGGGCGAATTCAGCCGCCTGGGAATTTTGCGCCAGCTTGGGCGGCTCTACCGGAGACGCCGGGCGGCGAAAAAAGGCCTCCTGCCGCGCCTTGCCGGCCTTCTTTCGGCGGAGGACGAGCTTAACGAACTCGCGGCGCTTATTGAAAGCCTCAGGGAGGAAGCCGCGGAACTTGATTCTCTGGCGCTTGAACTCTGCGCCCGGGAAGGGGTCTTCCGCTTCTCGCCCCTGAGGGACAACAGCGGCGCGGAAAGCGCGCTTTTTCCGCATTTTGTGACGCTCCGAAAGAAGATACTTTCCCTTAACGAAAAGATCGGGAATCTCCTGGAAAGGCTTTCCGAAAAGAACGGGGAAGATTCCGTCGTCTGGGAGATCAAAACCGTGCTTCGAAGGCTGGACGCCATAGCCGGCCTTTGTTCCGCTTTTCCCGAATACCGGGAGCGGGGCGGCGAGGTTATGTGGATTGAGCGCCGCCAGTCCGCCGGGGGAGATCCCTGGGCGGTATGCAACCGGACGCCGGTGGAGGTTGCCGAAAATTTGAGGGCCGGTCTTTTCGAACCGAACAAGACGGTGGTCTGCGTTTCCGCGACCCTGACCGTGGGCGGCGACTTTTCTTACTGGGCGGGCCGCGGCGGCTTTGGCCTGGTAAAGGAACGGCAAAATCTTTTCGGCTGCTTTCCTTCGCCCTTTCCCTATGCGAAGTCCGTACTGCTCGCGGCGCCGGAGGACGCGCCCCTGCCCGAGGAAGAAGGGTATCAGAACTTTGTGGACCGCTCCGTGACGGAGCTTGCCGCGGCCTCCGGGGGCTCGGCGCTTGTTCTTTTTACCTCCTATCAGTCCCTGCGCAGCGCCTATACCGCGGCGGTTCCTTCTTTGCAGTCCCTGGGTATTCGCTGCCTGAAACAGGGCGACGACGACCGTTCGCGCCTTTTACGAACCTTTCTTTCCGACGAAAGCTCCGTGCTTTTTGCCACCGATTCCTTCTGGGAAGGGGTAGACGCGCCCGGCGATACCCTGCGCCTGGTTATCCTCTGCCGCCTGCCTTTCAGAAGCCCCAATGATCCGGTCTTCGAGGCCCGCCGGGAGCTTATTCAAAAGCAGGGAGGAAATCCTTTTATGGATTTATCCCTGCCCGAGGCGGTAATGAAATTCAAGCAGGGCTTTGGCAGGCTCATGCGCCGCTCAAGCGACCACGGCGTGGTGGCCGTTCTGGACGGAAGAATCGTCAAAAAGCGGTACGGCTCTTTTTTTCTCAAATCGCTGCCCGAGACCAGGACAAGTTTTACGAATTTGGAAAGCGTTATACGCAACGTGGAAAATTTTTTGTCCGAAAGCCTTGTCTGATACTATTCTTGACCCACGGAATTTTTTAACCGCAAAGAAGACCGCTAACGCGGTCAAAAGAAGACCGCTAACGCGGTCAATTAAATGAGAAGAAGTCGAATAAGTTTTCATTCAAATTACTCAAAACTTGAACTACTACCTTGTAAAGACTAATTTGCAGGATAACTCAATGAGGAATTTAACGCAAAGGACGCAAAGCATAGGCATCGAACCGGAGGTTCGCGTTCTCAAAGATTTTCCCTTAGTTTTCTTTCTTTGCGTTCTCTGCGTAAATCTTGGCGTCCTTTGCGGTTTCTCTTAATCAATCTTTTTAGACTTTACAAGGTACTACTTTCGCCATTCTTTCCTGGAAATTTGGTACTTCTGACACCTTTTTCCTTCTTTCTTTTACTTTTTCGACTTAGCGGTAAATCTTCCTCTAAGGCACCGTGTAGTCATACCCTGAGTTGTGGGTTAAGTTTAGCCTTCAGGGCGGGAAGGTTCATCTTTTCCGGAACTTAAGCATATTTACCACGCCGTTTTTATCGGTGTAGGTCAATACCGAAGACCCGCCGGATTCTCCCAGAGAGGCTTCGGCCGTGCTGTAAAACTCCTCGCCCTTGCTTTCCCTGTGCAGGCGTTTGGTTATCCGGTTGTACTTGAAATTAATCGGGTTTCCGCCCCGAATGTGCAGGGTGTACTGCATCTCATTGCCGTTCCGCTGGATAACGACATTGCCGACATCAATACCCGCGTCCTTACCGTCCTTTGTCCAGACTTCCAGAACGGCGTTAACCGAATTCCGCACCTGGGCAAAGAGGGGCGCGGTAAAAAGAAAAATCACGAACAAAACAAAAACACGCTTCATATATGCTCCCGAGAACAGGTCTCTTCAATTAATTTTTGCGGCCGGAGATACGCTTGTCAAAAATATGAGGGCGTTTTTTAAAAATCCTTGAGGAATTTATGAATCCGGTTACGCGGGAGTTTCACGATTGGGAAGGCGGAGGTCCATACTCCGCAAACCGGCAAATTTTACGCGTCGCTGTCAAAAACCGTTTTGCCTATTTCGGACTGCCCCGGATCAAGGGACGCGCGGTATTTTTCAAGGGCTTCCTTTTCCCGCTCAAGCTCCCTGAAGGAATATACCTCAAGGCCCCTGTCGTTTATCTCAACTTCGGGAACGGAGTAGGCGCCCATATCCCTGATAACCCTGTCCCGGGCCGCGTCCATATTCGCGGGACGGCATTCGGCCGCCGGATTCTCAAGGCCGGCCTTTTCCACCCGCAGGGGTTTGTCCCAGATATGCCCAAAGCCGATGCGCTTGAAATTTTCCAGTTTGTTTTGTTCATTTTCCCTTTTTTCGGAAAAAAAACGGAGAGAAGGAATAAGCCAAAAAAGCAGGGAAAAGATCACGGGTACAAGGCCGAGGCCCAGGGTGATGAAGGACAGGGGATTCCCCGCGAAGGATTCGAAGATCACATAGGTCATTCCGTACAGCCAGGAACCGTGATAGGGCGCGCCGGCGATTACGGGGCCGGTGCTGAGGGCGTTGAAAAGGAAATACCCCCCGAAAAGAAGATTTACCGAATTGATAATCCCAAACCAGGCGTTCATGGTTTTTGAATTGCCGGAAAATTTTTTCAGCCTCTTGAGGGGCGTGGAAAGGCCGCTGAAGGAACGATCCTCTTTGCCGGAACGCAAAAGGAGCTTGTCAAAGCGGTACACCAGGGTTCCGTCATCGGTGGCCTCCGGAGAGCCGTCGAATTCGGCGCAAAAAGCCAGAATCGCGTCGCCCGCCTCCGCGCTGTTCTGTCCGGTAAGGCTCATAAATTCCGGCAGTGAAATGACGCCGCGGTTTGACTGAATACAGGCGATAAGCGTTTTTTTCTCCCTGCTTTCCCAGTCCCCGTTGGGATCCTCCTCGCCAAAGACAAAGGAAAAAATAGCCTTGTGCATCGGCCTTTTGGCCGGTAAAGCTTTGTCCCCGCGCCGCCCGTAATCGCCGTAAGCCGGCCTGGTCAATTCCGAATAAAACCAGAGCCGCCAGATAAGGCTGAAAACACCGATGTTGAAACCGCTTCCCTGCCTTCGGTTATTGGAATTTTTTGATCCGGCGGAAATCGAAATAAAGAAGCTTCCCAGGGCGATTGCCATAAAGAGGACAAAATAGCCGAAAAGCATGAACAGGATCCACACTTTAAAGAGAAGGGAACCGAGCCGTGCAAGGAAACTTCCCGATTTTTCCAGAAATCTTTTCAGCCCGGCCTTAAAGCCGCGGTAGCGGCTGACAAAACCGCGGGGAAAGGAATAAACGATTTCGCCGGATTCGCTTACTTCAAGACGCGCCGAATATTCGTCGGCGGCCAGCGGCAGGAGTTCCTGCACACTGGCAAGGGGCAGGGCCGTCGCCGCCGTTATATCCGCGACGGTGGCCCCCCGGCGCCGCTTCCGCAGGGCTTCGGTCAGCGCGCGGTAAGCCCCGGCGTTGTCAATATGTTTACTGTTGGGGAATTTCATTTTGAGGAATTTCGTTTTTTACCAAGGGCTCCCTGCTTCCAAGGAGCGATGCCAAAGTTAATCCGCGCAGATAGTCGTTTACCAAATCCGTTACGGACACCCATACCCTGTGGCTGATACAGCCGCCGATGCGGCCGCATTCGTCGATGTGCTTGTCACAGGAACTCACCGAAAGGTCTTCCCCGGCGGCGTCGAGGATTTCCTTTACGGTCAATTTTTCCAGGGGATGGGCAAAACAGAAACCGCCGCCGGGCCCGCGTACGGAATTGACAATGCCCGCTTTTCGCAGCTTGAAAAAAATCTGCTCCAGAAACACGGAAGATATGTTTTCTTCTTCGGAGAGGCTGTTGATTGAGATCGGCTCGCCTTCCTTCCCCAGTTTTGCCAATGCCAGCGAAGCCCTGAGGGCATAACGCCCGCGAGTGGTTATTCTCATTATGGAAAGCCTCCTTTTCCGCAATTTTGACCAAAATTATAATGAATACTTCATAAAATTGGAAGGGCATTTTCAAAAAAAACTTCATTTTTCAGTAAATAACTACAGTAATGAACTGTTAGATAAGGCCGGCAGAACGCCTGCTGTCTAATCCCAGATACAAATAGGACACCCACCCTCATGGTAGAATGGATACAAGCAAAACCATTTTTACCGGAGGGTTGCCATGAAAGGCAGGATTGGGTG
>JAISAK010000288.1 GCA_031266695.1 Treponema sp. | reverse complement strand
AAGACGAAACCTGTACAAGTTTTTCTTCCACGGTGCCGGAAGTTTGAACAAGCCGGTTGAATTTAGCTTCCATGTCGTCGATGCGGCGCTGTTCATTAAGGAAACGGGACATCTTGGCGTTTACGTCATCCTCAAGCCGCTTTATCCGGGTAAACTGATTTTCTATCTGGACAATTTCGTTTCTGCGCTGTTCCAGCCGGTCAAAGTCGCCGTTAATATCCTCAATGCTCCTGTCCAGCTCGCGCTTTAATTCGGCGGTGCGATCAAAGAACTTGGACTGATCGGCAAGCTCCCTGCGGATATCGTCCAGGGCGCCCCGGGCGGAAGCGATGCGCTCGTCGTTTTCCGCGGCCATATCCCGGGCGCGGCGGCGAATTTCTTCCAGGGAAGCGTCGAGGCCGCGCATTTGGGAATTGTACTGGCCCTGCCAGTCTTCAATCCCCCGGCGCGACGCTTCGGCGGCGGTTTCAATCTCCGCGTTATGCGCTTCCGCCCTGGCGCCGATCTCCCGAAGCTGCTCTTCGAGTCCCCGCTGGCTCCGGCGCAGGGTTTCGGATATATCAAGGTTGAACTGCCCGATTTTGGTTTTGACCTCATCTTCCGCGGCGTTTCTGGTTTCTTCCAGATCCCTGTCAAGCTGTTCCCGAAAGGACTGCCGCGATTCGTCGGCGTTTCTCATCTCTTCCCTTATGCTTTTTTCAAAGCCGGCCGTTTCGGCTTTAAGCTGCTCCAGCCCGGAGACCAGCCGCTCTTCCTGGACGGAAAGACCCGCCCGCAGTTCTTCGGCAAACCGGCTTTCCGCCTGCCTGCGTTCCTGCGCGCCTTCGCCGGCAATTGCCGCAAGCCGCGCGTCGAGCCCTTCGTGCCATTCGCTTATCTGCCTGTTGATTTCGGCGCTTCGCCGGTTCAGGTCGGCAAAAAAGTCCTCCTCAAAAAGCCCGAGCTTTTCGGAAACCTTTTCGTAAGCCTTTTCCCTGAGACCGCCGAGCTCCTGTTCCACGCCGTCTACCCGGACCTGCAGAGCCCGTACCTGCGAATCGAATTCCTCCGCGGCATTCTGCTGTACCCTGCGGGATTCTTCTTCAAAACGGCCGAAGTCGTCTTTGACTTTTCCGACGGTATCCTGCATGGAGCGGCGGAGTTCCTGTTCAAGCTGCGCCGCGTCGTCCGCAAGGCCGGTAAGCCGCTGGTATTCCCCGGCCTCGGCCTGTTTGTATTCTTCAAACCGCCGGTCGGCGTCGGCAAGTATATTCTGTTCAAGGTCCCGCGCAAGGAGCGTCCATTCCTCGCGCTGCTGCTTTGCCAGGGCCCTGAGTTCCTGGGCGTCTTTTTTCCATTCGTCCCGGTACTGCTTCTGCCGCGCCTCTATCTCCGTATATTCGGACTTCCACTCTTCGCGGCAGCCCTTGAGCTGTTCGGAAATTTCCACAAGCCTGTTTTTGACGGTTTCCTGGCTTGTCTTGAGTTTTTCTTCCCAGGCCGCCTTCAACTGGTTTATTCTCTCCTGGGCCTGATCCCGAAGCCTGACCAGTACGGTTTCTTCCATTTTGTCGGCCCGGCTGCCGGCTTTTTCCACTGCTTCTTTCAGGGTTCTGTTGATTATTTCCGTATCCCGGGCAATATTCGCCGCCCTGCCGCGTTCAATCTTGTCCACCGCCTCCCGGTGCTCTTCCACCCGGCGCTCAAAGGTTTCCACCCTGGTTTCCATAGCGGTGACGCTTGACGCGAGCCTGGAAACGACTGTCCCCGCCGTCTTTTCAAGGGCTTCCGCGTTTTCCCGCTCAAAACGGCTTTCCAGCCCCTCAAGCGCCTTTTCCACGCCCTCAAGCTTTTGCCGGGCCTCGCCGACGCGCCGGCCGGCGTTTTCCACAAAGGCCGATTCATCCCGGATACGGTCAAGGTTCTCCTGCACCCGGCCGGTCATCTTGGCCAGTTCTTCAAGGGAAACGTCGTAGGCGCCTATGCGCTCGTCTATCCGGGCGAGGGTTTTGGCTTTTTCGGCAAGCTCTTCCCTGGTAAGGGCCTGAAGCTCCCGCATCAGTTCATTGGCGGAATCCTTTTCCACCCTAAGCTCAATTCCGTAGTTCTTGACTTCCTCTTCCTGTTCCAGTACAAAGGTTTTAAGATCTTCCTTGCATTTGTCCACGTATTTGCGAACCTTGTCCAGAGAACGGTTTCCTCTGTCCATTTGACGATAGAGGATAAGTACCAGGATTTCAATAAAAAAGAGTATTAAATCGCCAACCGTGAAAAAACCCATTAGTATTAACCTAACACATATTCGAGTAATTGGCGATAGTTAAAGAAGGAAAAATCCGCGCGGACGGCGCCGCCGGCGCCGGCGGCGATCCCGGCCGAAGCCGTCTTGTTTCGCCGCGCCCTTCCGGTAAGCCAGGCGGCTTTCATTCCCGCGCCTTTTGCCCCGGCAACATCGAAGCGGAAGCTGTTTCCCACGTAGAGGATCTGTTCGGGTTTAAGGGAAAGGGCGGCGGCCAATTCCCCAAAGGGACGGGGATCGGGCTTGAGCGCGCCCACGCGTTCCGAGCATAGCACCGCGTCCCAGAGATCGGCAATTCCCAGGTATTCAAGTTTGGTTTCCGGCGGAAAATCGGAAAGCAGCCCCGTTTTGAGGCCCGCCGCCCTGAGTGATTCGAGGGTCTCCCTTATTTGGGGGAAAAGCCGGATTTTTCTGAAAAAGGGCTCCCAGCCCCGGTAGATGAGGCGTTCTATTTTTTCCCCGATGACAAGGGGATCGCCCCCAAGCGCGCCGGCGGCAAGACGCGCCTGGTTTTCGTAAAAATCGCCCTTTTCCACCCGCGCCCGCAGCGGGGCGGACAGGCCGTCCGGGGCTTTCTCCTGTCCCGGCAGATCCTTTTCGGGACCTCCGGCGCGCAGAATACCGCGGGCCCGGCCGAAGGCCCAGAGGAGTCTCCATCCCGTTAAAAAAAAGGGAATAAGTCTGATATTGAGACGGTAATCGGGGTACAAAGTTCCGTCAAGATCAAAGGCAAGAGCCTTGATACCGTTTAGCATTGGTTTTCAGCCTAACGGATAAACGGTACTTTGTCGAGCAGGACAATGTCATCTACTTTAAGGTAAGATACTCTGCCTCTTGTGTCACGAAAGAAAGACATAGACTTTCCCGCAGGAGAGCCAAAGCCGCCATTCACTTGCCTGTAGAGTCCGTCTTCGCAGCCTTGGGAAGTCTGCTCCGCCGGGGAATTCCAGAGTCGTTCATGGCAGCCTTGGCTCTCCCGCGGGGGAAGATATTTCTCTCATTCTTTCTTTGGTGCAAGAGGCAGAGCTTATTACTTTAACATATCTTTTTGGGGATAGGTAAGAAGCCGAGGTATGAAGCCGGGAACCCCCCACAGGGGCGCAGGCCGGGCGGGTTTTTTGCATTGGTCGCGCCGTCTTTTTTTGATATAATGAGGTAAGGAGCAACAATATGGGCGAAGTACGAACGGAAGTTACCTTGGTAAACATCGGGGACGCGATTAAAGCGCGGGATGGGTTTATTCCGGAGTCCGGAATCCG
>JAISAK010000214.1 GCA_031266695.1 Treponema sp. | reverse complement strand
TCGAACGAGCCTCCGTTCAAACAACGGCAACGCTAAAGATACCGCGCCGAACCGGAGGTTCGAGCTTGCCCTGCGGAGGCTCATTTCTCCGGGTAAAGCGTTACCTGCACCGGCCCTCTTTGCAAAAGCCGTGCGCACAGGGCCCGTATATCCGCCGGAGTCACCGCGCTGTAATAGGCGGGACGCTTGTCAAGCCGCGACAAGGGAAGGTTCAGCAGTACCGATGAATTGACGTAGCTTTGGGCAATGTAGGAATTGTTCTGGATGGAAGCTTCCCATTCTTTTTTAAGAGCCTCCACCGATTTTTCAAAGGTATCCTGATTGATTTCCGCGCCATCCGCCGCCGCGCCCTGACCGGCCGTCCTTCCGAGCAATTCCTGTACCGCCGCGCTCAGCTCTTTTACCCGCCCGGGATCGCAGGCAAAGTAAATGGTCATAATAAGTTCGCCGTCGGGAATTGGCGAGGCCGAGACTCCAACGGAAATCGAATAAACGCCGCCCAGTTTTTCGCGGATTTCTTCCGTCATTCTGATATCCAGATATTCGGTTAAAACCTGGGCTGCGGCGCTTAACTCCTCGGTATAGGGCTGTTTTGTAAACCAACCCATGTATACAAGACCGCGTTCTTCCTTTCCCTTGTAAATATTTTTTTCCGTACCGCCCGGCCGTGTTATACCGGGATTGGTCCAGGTATTGAAATTTTCGGTTCCCTCCGGAATCGAGCCAAGGTAGGACTCGATATAGGAGCGAATCTGTCCGGCATCCAAATTCCCGGTGAATACAAAAGTATAATCCGCGGGGTTAAGGCCCCGCTTTACAAAAGAGAGGGCCCTGTCGATGTCTACCTTCGACAGATCCGCAAGCTCCACGGGCTTCAGCCGGGGGTTGTTTCCGTAAATGGTTTTGCTGACTTCGTCGAAAAAAAACGTATCGGGACTTTCATTGCGCAGGGCCAGGGAAGTCCGGTACTGTTCCATCATTACCTTAACCGCTTCCGGATCAATGCGCGGCTCGGTAAAGCTCAGATAGATCATCTCAAAAAGGGTTTTGAGATCCCCGGCGGTAGCGGAACCCCGCAGCCCGCGGTGATAATCAGATATCCAGGAAGCAAGGGACACCTGTTTGGCGGCAATTTTTTTTGTCAGCTCCGGCCTTGAATAGGGGCCGAGACCGGAAACGGCGACCATCTCGGCCGCGAGATCCGCCGAAACATCGTCCTCGGGGGGAACGCTGGTGGAGCCGCCGCGGGCCATTGCCTGAAGAATAATTTCATTGTTGCGGTTTCCGGTTTCCTTGAGAATAACCCGGGCCCCGTTGCCGAGCTTCAAAACAACCGCGCCGCTCTCTTCGTCCCGGGTTTCCTCCGTGATGTATCCGCCCGCGGGAATAAATGGAAGAACCTCGTTTCCCACCACGCTTGATTCCGGCGGGGCAATTTCAAATTTAGAGCTTTCTTTAACAAGCTGCCTGACGCGCTCCTCCGAAGGAAGCCCCTCTTTTTCCGCTTCGGGAGCGCTGATAAACACGCAAAGCTCGCCGGAATTGAAGTAGCTCTTTACGGCGGCGGCTGTTTCCCTGACGCCGATATGGGGAAGAAGCTGCCGCACCCCTTCAAGCTCCCATTCAACATCGGCAAAGCTTTCGCCCCTAAGATAATGGCTGATAATGTTATTGACATGGCCGCCCGATTCCTGCCGGTCTTTTTCGGAAACCGCGCGCTGCAAATCGGAAATCAGGGAATTCCGGGCAAGCGAAAGTTCCGCCTCGGTAAAACCGTAGCGAAGCAGGGATTCTTTTTCCCGGAGCAGTTCGGCAAGACAGGCTTCGGCGGCGCCTGATTTTGCCTGGGCCGCCATAATATAAAAACGGGAAGACGCGCCGTAGCGGATATTCCCCGCGCCCGCGTCGATATAGGGAGTTTCGCTTTTCATTGCCGCGTCGTCAAAACGAAAACCCAGCATGCGATCGATAAGTGTGTCGATAATCTCGTTTCTGAAACGGGCTAAATCGTTCCGGGGAGTTTCCCGGCCGCGCTTGAAATACATATCAACGCGAAGGGAGGTTAGCTCCGGATCGGCAAGGATAAGGCTTTTGACGTTTCCCCTTTTCGGGGCCGGAAGATCATAGACAGGCCGGTCAAGGGCGTTTGCCGGTTTTGCTATGCTAAAATGCTGTTCAAGGGAAGCTTCCAGCGCCGCGCCGTCAAAGTCCCCCACAAAGATCAGGGCCATATTGTCCGCCCGGTACCACTTCCGGTAAAAATCCTCGATCCGCGACGCCGGCGCGGACTCGATAATTTCGGGAAGACCTATGGGGAGACGATTGGCATAGGGGGAACCTTCGAAAAGGACAGGGAGCATTTGCCGCTGAATTCTGTCCATTGCTCCCAGCCGGGAGCGGTATTCTTCCATAATTACCGGCCGTTCATCATCCACATCCCGGGGGGCAAAGGTGACGGCCCGGGTCCAGTCGTCGATGACAGCCAGAGCCGTAACGGGGACGCGCTTTTCCCCGCCGGCCCCGGTTTCAACCGGTACTTCTATGCCGTACACCGTTTCATCGTAGGAGGTGTAGGCGTTGACCTCGGGGCCGAAACGCATGCCCAGGGAGCGGAGGTAGTTTACCAGTTCCGCTTCGGGGAAGCGGGCTGTACCGTTAAAGGCCATGTGTTCAACAAAATGGGCCAGCCCCTGCTCTTCACCGGTTTCAAGAACCGATCCGGCTTTTACCGCCAGGGTCAAATAAGCCCGGTCGGCAGGTCGCGAATTTTCAAGGATATAGTAACGAAGGCCGCTGGAAAGGACGCCGGTACGGCAGTTTTCGGGAAAAGGAATCGGATCGGAGGGTTTTCCGAGGTTTCCGTAAGCCGAAGCGCCGAATTTCGGAATACCGGCGCAGCCTGTAAAAGACGCCGGAAGGATCAAAAGCCCCGCAAGCAGGAGGCCAATTCCAAGAGTCTGGTAAAAATTAATTTTTTTCATACAATTATTATACCGCATATAGAATAAAAATGATATAATATATACAATATCGAAGAGGGGTGGCAGAAGATGAGATTGTTAACCAGATCTGATTTTGACGGTTTGGCCTGCGGGGCGCTCTTGCTCTACCTGGGCCTTATTGATGAATGGAAATTCGTTCATCCCAAGGACATCCAGGATGGCCTGGTGCAAGCTACAGATAATGATATTCTTGCCAATATACCCTATATCAAGGGTTGTAAGCTTTGGTTTGATCATCATTCAAGTGAGACCGAAAGGCTCGGCAAAAATTCCTATTTTGAAGGGGTCTCCCGAATAGCCCCAAGCTGCGCAAGGGTAGTCTACGAGTATTACGGCGGAGATGAAAAACTCGGCCGTTTTGCGGAGATGATCCGCTACGTTGACAAGGTGGATTCGGGAAACCTCAGTGCCGATGAAATACTTAACCCCCGGGGCTGGGTGCTTTTGGGCTTTATCATGGATCCCCGCACCGGTCTTGGCCGCTTCCGGAATTTTACCATCAGCAACTACGATTTGATGAAGGAGCTTGCCCTTGCCTGTTCGGAAAAAAACATCGAGGAAATTCTCGCTATGTCCGATGTTAAGGAACGGCTGGACATTTACTTTGAGCAGAACACCCTTTTCCGCGAAATGGTGGCCAGGCATGCCAAAGTTGAAGGCAATGTTCTTTTGGTGGACCTCCGGGGAGTCGACACGATCTACGCGGGAAATCGTTTCCTGATTTATACTCTCTATCCCGAACAGAATATATCGCTGTGGATAGTCGACGGCCGCAACAAGCAGAATGCCGCAATCACCGTAGGTTACAGCATCACCAACCGCAGCGCCACCGTGGACGTGGGAAGCCTGCTTCTCCATTATGGCGGCGGCGGCCACCACCAGGTAGGCACCTGCCAGGTTCCCTATAACGAAGTGGACAAGATTGTCGCCGAAATTGTGGAGAAGGTAAAGTAAGCTCAACACGAATGAACCGCCGCGGGTTTACCCTGCGGCGGTTCATTCCATACGCGCCCTGCTATCTTTTGTAGGGGGTTATCGCTACTTTGATACAGCCGTCAAGGTGTTTTTCAAAGATCTCATAACCGCGCATAATATCATTAAGCGGCATACTATGGGTAAGCATCGGGCGGGTATTAATTTTTCCGCCTTCTATCAGCCTCATCAGAATGTCATTCCTGGAAGCATCCACGCCGCCTGTCTTGAATATCAAATTTTTGCCGTACATTTTCGGCAGCGGCAGAACCTGGTCCTCTTCATACATCGCTATCAAAGACACCACGCCGTTGGGACGGGCTATTTGCCAGGCGGTTTCAAAAGTATTGTGACCCCCCGCACATTCAATTACCGCGTCCGCGCCCCGGCCGCCGCTTAGGGAGCGTACTATTTTTTCCAAATCTTCCTTCTGCGGGTTTACCGTTACATCAGCCCAGCCCTGCTTTTTTGCGAAAGCAAGCCGTTCGTCTATCACATCTGTCGCGACGATTACGGCGGGACCAAAAAGGCGCGCGCTTATCATAGAGGTATAACCCACGGGGCCGGCCCCGAGTACCACGACGACATCCCCGGGTTTAATATCCGCCAATTCCGCGCCAAAATAACCGCTGGGCAATATGCAGCTGATCATAATAACGTCTTCATAAGCCAGGCTGTCCGGTATGGGGGTCAGGCCATTATCGGCAAAGGGTACCCGGACATATTCCGTCTGGCAGCCATCAATGCGGCAGCCCAATTCCCAGCCGCCATGAATACAATTATTGACATAACCCCTTTTGCAGAAGAAACATTCCCCGCAAAAGGTCTCGACATTACAGGCCACCCGCATACCGGGCTTGAGTTTTTGTACGAGATCTCCTACGGCAATAACTTCACCGGCAAATTCGTGGCCCAATATCGTGTTTTCCTTTGCCCGGGGCACCGCTCCGTTGCGGATATGAAAGTCGCTGGTACAAATACTGGAAAGGCCAACCTTTACTATGGCGTCCCTTGGTTCAACTATTTTGGGTATATCCCTTTCCTCAAAGCGCAAATCGTTTACACCATGATAAACTACGCCCATCATTTTTTCTGCCATTTTTATTC
>JAISAK010000202.1 GCA_031266695.1 Treponema sp. | reverse complement strand
TTTCCCGGAACCTGTTTATCAGGGTGGTTTTTCCGACCCGGCGTCTTCCGTAAAAGACCGCAAACTGAAATCCCGGCTGCCCGTAATACTCTTCAAGGGTTTCAAGTTCCCGCTTTCTGCCCACAAACATTTGCTAATCCTCCGGTTACTAATTGTATAATTAGTAACTATTAATATAGGCTTTTCATGCCGGTCTGTCAAGACGCCGCGCCGGAACGGGGAAAAACCCGCTCTGCGGCGTCCCGGATTCATTCCGCGGTTAATGTAGACATGTATACTATAGAACCGGAAAATTTTCTGCCGTGAATAAGAATTTAAAGAAATTTGTTGACACTTTAAGTGGTTTGGTGCTTTAATAATTAGTATAAAGATATTTGTTGTTTGATGACAATGAACATGTTCATATAGGAATTTACGGGGATTCCGGGGGCTTAACGTGAACGGCAAAGAACATTTCGGGGAGATAGTCGAAAGGCGGAGCGGCCGCTGTGGTTTTTGGCACGGGGTTCCCCACGACGACAGTAAACCGAAGCTGCACAAGTATTTCGGCGTCAAAGACGATTTTGAGCTGGGCCTTAAATTGGGAAGCCTTTGCCGTTATGTGCGGCCCGAAGAAGACTGCCGGATGTGGCAGCGGACCGATTACCCTATGTTCGACCCCATGAATTTGGCGGCGAACAAAAGCGCCGCAGCGCAAAGTTCCGGAAAAGGCTACGCCACCATCATGCACGGGGAAGCGGTCTTTGCGGACTGTGAAGATGCGGAGGAAATCCATAAGTACCATTGGCCTACCGTTGACGACTGCGACTTTACCGAGACCCTTGGGGAGATAGATCGTACCGTGGAAGCCGGGCAGGCCGTATTGTGCAGTACCTGGGGCAGCATTTTCAGTAACACCTGGAATTTTTTCGGCATGGAAAATTGCCTGGTCAAGATGATGACCGAACCGGATGTGGTCAAGGCGGTAACCGGGCATCTTACGGATTTTTACCTTGCGGCTAACGAGGAGCTTTTTTCGGCGGCGGGAAAAAAGATCGATTCCATATTTATCGGGATTGACCTTGGTTCCCAGCTGGATCTCCTTATCTCTCCGAAAACCTTTGAGGAATTTTTACTGCCCTTTATAAAAAAATTTATTTCCCAGGCCCGGCGTTACGGGCTGCACGTTACCATGCATTCCTGCGGATCCATTTACCGGGTAATTCCGCAGCTTATCGAGGCCGGCGTGGAGGTGCTGCACCCCATACAGGCCCTGGCAAAAAACATGGATGCTGCGGGGCTGGCGGAAAAGTACTACGGTAAAGTTGTCTTTATGGGCGGCATTGATACCCAGCGGCTTTTGCCTTTCGGAACGCCTGATGAGGTGAGGGCCGAAGTCCGGCGGGTAAAGAAACTCCTTGGCCCCAATTACATTGTCTGCGCCAGCCACGAAACCCTGCTGCCCAATGTTTCTCCGGAAAACGTGGCCGCCATGATGGAATCCGCCCTGGAAGATTAGGAGAAAAGATGAACAGCCTTGAGCGTTTTTGCGCAACCATTGAAAGGCGGTCCGTTGATCGCCCCGCGTCCTGGCTGGGGATTCCCAGCCCCCAGGCCCTGCCGGGCCTCTTTGCCGAATACGGAGCCGCCAATCTTCATGATCTAAAACTGGCGGTGGGGGACGACCTTTATTCCGTGGCCATCCCTTACAAATCGGACTACTCCAGTTCCATCAGCTCCGCCTTTGACTGGTACCAGGACGGCGTGGCCCGTATCGCCAACCGCACCCTTACCGCCGACGGCTGTTTCAAGGACTGCGAAACGGTGGAGGATACGGCCTTCTTCAAATGGCCCGAGCCGGAAAAATATATCGACCCGGAAGAGTGCCGCCGCCTTGTTGACCAGGCTCCGGAGGATAAAGCGATCCTCGGGGTCTTCTGGTCAACCCACTTTCAGAATACCTGCGCGTCCTTCGGTATGGAAACCGCCCTTATGAATATGATTTCCAACCCCGGGCTTGTGGAGGCGGTGGATAAAAAAATCGTGGATTTTTTCCTCCGGGCCAACGAGGTTTTTTACAAGGCGACTTGTTCTCCGGCCGCCGGGCGGGGAAAGGGGCGGCGTCTCCAGGCGGTCCTTATCGGCGATGACGTGGGAACCCAGCGGGGCCTTCTCGTTTCTCCCGCCCTGATCCGCCGTTTTGTTATTCCCGGCTGCCGCGCCCTGGTGGAGCAGGCCCATAGTTACGGAGTCAAGGTTATCTATCATTCCTGCGGCTCCGTGGCCGACGCCATTCCCGACATGATTGAAGCCGGGGTGGACGCCGTTCATCCAATTCAGGCCCTGGCGGCCGGCATGGAGCCGGAGAATCTGCGTTCCCGCTACGGGGACAAGGTTTCCTTCTGCGGCGGCGTCGACACCCAGCGTCTTTTGGTACACGGCAGTACGGAGGAGGTGAAAGACAAAATACGGGAGCTGCGTAAATTGTTTCCCACCGGTCTTGTCATATCTCCCAGCCATGAGGCCATTCAGGATGATGTGCCGCCCAAAAATATCCGCGCCCTCTTTGAGGAAGCGGGAAAGGTTTACTGAAAAACAACCACTAAAAAAACCATTGTTTGCAAGGAGTGATATGTATGCGGAACGACAACAAGTTACCCAAGTTAAGCCGTATCGGCATCGGCTGCTGGGCTTTTGGCGGCGGTGAATATTGGGGAGATCAGAATCAAAAGGACGTGGACGCGGTTGTCCGCAGAGCGGCGGAGAAGGGGCTTAATGTCTTTGACACCGCCCGTATGTATAACAACGGCGCCAGTGAAATCTCCCTGGGGAAGGCCCTCAAGGGACTGCGGGACAAGGCCTTTGTCATTTCCAAAGTTTCACCCGCCAAGGCCTACCGGAAAACGCTTAGGGAGGAATGTGAAATTTCCCTCCGCAATTTGGGCATGGATTATCTGGATATGTATATGATGCACTGGCCCATCAATCCCCTGGGGATCAAGCATTTTACCGAGGATCCCGAAATCATCGCCCGGCCTCCCTCTACCGAGGAAGCCTTCGCTGCGCTGGAGGAACTCAAAAAAGAGGGAAAGATCCGCCATATCGGGGTAAGTAATTACGGCATTAAACAACTGAAGGAAGCCGTTTCCTTTTGTCCCGGGATCGTGGTAAACGAGATGCCCTACAACATTATCTCCCGGGCGATAGAGGCGGAGATAATGCCTTACTGCGTGGAACAGGGCATTGAGATAATTTCTTCCATGACCCTTCAGCAGGGGGTTCTGGCGGGGATATACAAGACCGCCGATGACGTGCCGCTCCATCAGGCTCATTCCCGGCATTTTTCCCAGGAACGGGGAAAGGGCGTTTCCCGCCATCACGAAGCCGGGGCCGAGAAAGAGGTTTTTCAGACGGTGGCGCTTCTGCGGGAACTTTCCGCGGAATTGGGGGTTTCCGTCGCCCAGTTGTCGGTTGCCTGGGTTCTGACGAATCCCCGCATTGCCTGCGCCCTTATCGGTTCCCGCAGCGAAAAAGAACTGGACGACAATATCCGGGCAATGGAACTGAAACTGCCCGCCGGTGTAGTGGAAAAGATCAACCGGGCAAGCTCTGGGGTGCTGGAAAAACTGGGAAACAATCCGGATTATTATCAAAATTCGAAGGAAAGCCGAATCTATTGATAAGGCAATTTTAACAAAATTGGTTTACGGCTGGATAAACGGGAAGCAGGGGGAAAAATGAAAGCGTTGTTAATGGAAGAGTACAAAAAATTTCGGTATACCGATGTGCCGGATCCGCAAATCGCCGACGGACACGATATTCTGGTACGGGTTAAGGCGGTATCGATCTGTGGTTCCGATATTCACGGCTTCGACGGTTCTACCGGCAGGCGGAAGCCTCCGATTATCATGGGGCACGAGGCGGCCGGGGATATCACCGCCGCAGGCAGGGACGTAACCCGTTTCAAGGTCGGGGACAGGATCACCTTCGATTCTACTATTTACTGCGGTTCCTGTTTCTACTGTCAGAACGGCCAGGTTAATCTCTGCGATCACCGGACGGTTCTGGGGGTCTCCTGCGACGAATACCGCCGGCACGGGGCCTTTGCCGAATATGTGCTGGTACCCGAACATATCTGCTATCCCCTGCCGGGGGACATCTCCTACGAGGAAGCCGCCATGACCGAACCGGCGGGAGTGGCGGCCCACGCTTTCAGAATCACCCCCGTGGGGCTGGGCGAAAGCGTAGCGATAGTCGGCACGGGCATTATCGGCCTTCTCCTTCTCGACATTGTGCGGGCTTCGACGTCGGGGAAGATAGCGGCCCTGGACACCGATCCCGGCCGGCGGGAAGCCGCCCTGGCGCGGGGGGCGGACGCGGTTTTTGATCCCGCCGACAAAGACCTGGACAGGAAGATAAGGGAATTCAGCGGAGACCGTGGTTTTGACCGGGTCTTTGAGGCCGTCGGGGCAAGCGCCCCCATACAAACCGCCCTCGGTATTGTCCGCAAGGGCGGTTCGGTGACTCTTATCGGCAACGTGAGTCCGAAAATAGAGCTTCCCCTGCAGAGTGTGGTTACCCGTCAGATAAGCCTTCTGGGTTCCTGCGCCATTGCCGGGGAATATCCCATTGTCCTGGATCTTATTGCCCGGAAAAAGATAAACGTGGAATCCCTTATCAGCAAAAAGGCGCCCCTTTCCGAAGGGCAGATCTGGTTTGACAAGCTTTATAAGCGGGAAGACAATCTTCTCAAGGTGGTGCTTATTCCGTAAACGGGGCGCGTAGAAATTCCCCATTACAATCGGCAAGGATTTTCCGTTTTTGCTCAATGTAATACCGGTAGTTTTCAAACGACACATCGGGAGGACAGCGGTGATCGAGGGTTGGAATATAACCGCCCTTTTTCAGAATTTCGGGCAGTTTGCTTAAT
>JAISAK010000198.1 GCA_031266695.1 Treponema sp. | reverse complement strand
CTGCCCCGCCTCAAGCACCACGATACCCAAGCCCCAAACAATAGGCGGATTACCAGCTCAGGGCCAGTCCCTTGTATGTATTTTTTTACCACAAACTTGTTCTGAAACTTCAGTTTATGTGGATTGTTGCCAAAAAACGGTGCCGGATGCTGCCATTCAAAAAACTTGACACAATAGTCCTTTTTTGGTATCATTAACGTACTGAATGATATTGAAGGGAAATGTTATGAATATCAACTTGAAGGAAGATATAAAGCCGATTTCTTACATCAAAACAAATGCCGCGGATATGATTGATTATATTAATGAACATAAAAATCCGATAATTGTTACTCAGCGCGGGGAAGCGCGGGGAGTTTTATTGGATGTCGAATCGTATCAGAATATGGTCAATGCCTTATCTATTATGAAATTGTTACAGGTTTCTGAAAAATCCATACAAGACGGCAGAGTGTATGATAACGAAGAAGTTTTTTCAAGTTTAAGAGCCAAACTCGGGTCGGAAAATGGGTAAAAAATATGTTATAAAATGGGCCGCCCCCGCAAGGGATGATCTGGATGAAATTATTGAATATATTGCCCAAACAAACATGGCATATGCGGTAAAAATATTGGATAAAATAGAATTGGCAGTGAAAAATTTGGATGCATTTCCCAAACGCGGAAGGATTGTGCCTGAATTGGAAAGATACGGATATATATTATATCGGGAAATAATAGTTGATTATTGGAGAATTATATACAAAATAGAAAACGCTATTGTATATATAATGGTAGTAATAGACGGCAGAAGAAATGTTGAAGATGTAATATTGAAAAAAATAATCACACGAGAGAAGGAATTGTAGAAACGCAAAAACTGCACATAACGTGTAGAAGTGAATGGCGGCTTATCAGATTTCATGCCCGGCCTCTTGACTTTTTGTCTGATATATAAGACAATATTATTATGTACGATATTGAAACCACTGAGGAATTTGACAATTGGCTTAAAGGTATCCAAGACGGCAAAACCCAGAAGGTAATTGTCAAACGTATCAGATCTATGTCCCTTGGTTCACTTGGTGAAACCCGATCACTTGAAAGCGGCCTCTTTGAAGCAAAGATCCGCTTTGGCTCAGGCTTCAGACTGTACTTCATTAACAAGGGCACAAGAATTATCGTACTTCTTTGCGGTGGGGAGAAGTCTACGCAAAAACAAGACATTAAAAATGCCAGAAAAATGGCGAAGGAGATATAAATGCTTAAAACAAAAAAATTTGAAGTTATTGACTACCTGAAAACCGAAAAAGATATTGAAGAGTACCTTAATGTAGTGCTTGAAGAAAAAGATTTTACATTCCTTCCTATCGCCCTTGCGGATATTGCCAGAGCACGAAAGGTCATGACAAGTGCCGCCAGGGCGGCCGGTGTCTCCAGAACCGCGCTCTATCAGTCTCTTTCCGCAGATGGACATCCCGCTTTTGAGACCGTCGCAAAAGTTGCCGATTCTCTTGGATACAAGATAACGCTAATTCCAAAAGCCCTATAACCCGGCGGCGCCCTATTGTTTTTTCTTTTTGTTCCGTTGGATAATGCTGCTGGGAGTATTATCCGGCGTGACAAAAGAACATCGGCTGGCGGGACAGGGGGCAATACTGCTCTGCGCCGTGCTGTGGAGTACAAGCGGGCTTTTCATCAAGCTGGTAGACTGGAATCCGGTTGTTATCGCCGGAAGCCGGAGCCTTATCGCGGCGATCTTCCTGCTGGGGATCCGTTTTTTCAGCCGGCGGCGGTTCCGGGCTTCAAAGCCGAACCGGGTACGGAGGGAAATTTTTCTGACGGCGGCCGGCGGATGTAATTACGCGGCCACAATGATCCTCTTTGTTATCGCGAACAAACTCACCGCCTCCGCAAACGTCATACTTTTGCAGTACACCTCGCCGGTATGGGCGGCTCTTCTGGGCTGGCTTTTCATCAGGGAAAAACCGCATTGGGAACAGTGGGGCGCCCTTGGCATGGTAAGTCTGGGGATGTTTCTTATTTTCAAAAACGGGCTTGAGGCCGGCGGCCTGCTCGGCGACTGCCTTGCCCTTGTTTCGGGCTTCACCTTCGGCGCCAATTCGGTCATTATGCGCACGCAGAAAGACGGCAGCCCTATGGATGTCATGCTCGCTGCCCACATAATATGCGCCCTCTTTTCGATTCCCTTTGTCATCAGATATCCCCCTCTGCCCGGCACGGGCAATATACTCTGCATCCTCTTTATGGGGATTTTTCAGATCGGCGCGGCTTCCGCTCTCTTTGCCTACGGAATCAAGAGAATTCCCGCGGTACAGGCCCTGCTCACCGCGATGATTGAACCGGTACTTAACCCCGTGTGGGTTCTTGTCATAACCGGGGAAAAACCGGCCGTCCCGGCGCTTATCGGGGGCGGCATTATCGCGGCGGCGGTGCTGCTTTCTTCACTTATCGGAGTATCAACATCGCGTCGCCATAGCTGAAAAAACGGTAGCCCCGGCTTACCGCTTCGGCGTAGCTTTCAAGGATCAGTTCCCTGCCGGCGAAAGCCGACACAAGCATGAGCAAGGTTGACCGCGGGGTATGAAAATTGGTGAACAGGCCGTCCGCGGCCCTGAACCTGTAGCCGGGGTAAATAAAAATCGAGGTTGCCCCCTCCCCTCTCATCATGCCCCTGCCGGCGGCGTTCCAGGCGCTTTCCAGGGTACGCAGGCTGGTGGTTCCCACCGCTATTACCCTGCGGCCCGCGGCCCGGGCCTTTTCAATTTTTGCCGCGGCTTCATCGGAGACGCTGAAAATTTCCTCGTGCATTTTGTGATCCTCGATATGCTCCGAGCGTACCGGAAGGAAAGTTCCCGGCCCCACGTGAAGGGTGATAAAGGCGCTTTCCACTCCGGCGGCGGCAAGGCGTTCCAGGAGTTCCTTCGTGAAATGGAGGCCCGCTGTCGGGGCCGCCGCCGAACCGGTGACTTCGGCGTAGACCGTCTGGTAGCGCTCGCTGTCGGCGGGGGCGTCTTCCCGCCGGATATAGGGCGGCAGGGGGATATGGCCGTAACGGTCAAGCCATGTGTCGTCTATAGGACGGTCAAAGCGGAGAAGGAAAAATTCGCCGTCCCTGCCGGTAATTTCGGCGGAAGCGGTTTCGGCGCCCCCGGGACCCTTAAAAACATACCGGCCCCCGGGCCTGCGGACGCGCCGGGTCATAACTTTCCAGAGACAAGAACCCGGGGCCCGGACGGACGCGCCGCCGGGACTTCCCGCGGAATCTTCAAGCCTGTTCAGCAGGAGGAATTCAAACTTCGCGCCGGACGGTACGGAAAAGCCGTAGATCCGCGCCTTGCGTACCCGGGAATTGTTAAAAACCAGAAGATCCCCGGCTTTGAGAATTTCGGGCAGTTCCGCGACCCCGCGGTGCCGGCGTCCGCCTCCCGCCCGGTCAAGCACCATGAGCCGGCTTGAGCCGCGCTTTTCTCCGGGATACTGGGCAATGAGTTCCCCGGGAAGGTCAAAAGAAAAATCGCTTGTTTTCATCGGCGGCCTAAAAAAGCAGCCCCCCCGGATCCGGGCTGTTCCCGTCCTTCTTCGCGAGTTTGAGGTGTTCGTAGGCAAAGCCGGTTACCATTCTGCCCCGGGGGGTACGCTGGATAAGGCCCGCCTGGATCAAATAGGGCTCGTAGTAATCTTCGAGGGTTTCAACGGATTCGCCTATCGAAATGGCCAGAGTCTCCGCGCCCACGGGACCGCCGTTGTAACGTTCAATAATGATTTTGAGGATCTCCCGATCCTGCCTTTCCAGGCCCAGGGCGTCAATTTCCAGCCGCTCAAGGCCGTCCTTTACCACGGCAAGGCTGATCGCGTCCCGGCCGGCGTACTGGGCAAAATCCCTCATGCGCCTGAGAAGGCGGTTTACCACCCGGGGAGTTCCCCGGGAAGATCGCGCCAGAAGCGAAGCGGCGTCCGCGTCAATCTCCGTGTTGAGCAGGCCCGCGGATCGCCGGACTATGGCCTCCATATCCTCCTGTTCGTAAAAAGAAAAACGGCAGGTAATGCCGAAACGGCTGACAAGGGGGCTTGAGACAAGACCCGCCTTGGTGGTTGCCCCTATCAGGGTAAAGGGCTGAATGGAAATTCGCAGAGTCCGCGCCATTGGGCCCTGCCCCACAACCCAGTCGAGCATATAATCTTCCATGGCGATGTAAAGCAGTTCCTCGATGGCGGGTTTAAGCCGGTGGATTTCGTCAATAAAAAAAACGTCTCCCCTTTTGAGATTGGTAAGGAGCCCCGCCAGATCTTTGGGCTTGTCCAGGGCAGGCGCGGAGGTCTGGATGAATTCGGTTCCCAGCTCATTGGCGACAACCTGGGCAAGGGTGGTTTTCCCCAGCCCCGGAGGCCCGATCAAAAAAAGGTGATCCATGCTTTCGTTCCGTTCCCGCGCGGCGGAAATAAAAACGGCAAGATTTTCCTTCATGGTTTTTTGCCCCAGAAATTCGGCGAGCCGCCTGGGGCGAAGGCTCAGATCCCTCTCGTCTTCACCCGCTGTTTTCTCCGGATGCAAAATGCCGTCGTCCGCCTGAGGAACACGGGGCGAGGTTTCTTTGTTTTTTCCCATACTTTAAGCATAATAACCGGGCGGCCTATTTTTTTCTACCGAAAAACCCTTATCCGGGCCCGGCGTCCCTTTCCAGTTCCGCAAGCACGGCGTTAAGGGAATCTTCCAGGGCCTCCGGTTCGGAGCTTCCGGCAAGGGCCGCCCGGCTGTCCGCGGCGCCGCCCGCGCTGCCCCCCGTACAGAGCTTTTCAAGGGCCGCCGCGCTTTGCCGCAGTTTCTCCGCGCCGATAAGGGCGGCGGTGCTTTTCA
>JAISAK010000157.1 GCA_031266695.1 Treponema sp. | reverse complement strand
GCCAAGAGCAGAACTTGTTACCTTGTATATCTTTTTAGTAATAGGGAAAGAGGCCGAGGGGCGTTGTTGAGAGAAGGCGATCGCGCCCTCGTTAGGCATTGTACCTTGGTCTCTTCTTTATCTATAAAAAAGACAAATAAGAAAAGACCTTATACCCCTTGGCCTCGCCTGCCTTTTGCGGCGCGTATGGCGGCCTGAAGGCCGCCTCCCTTCATTCGATGCGATAGCCTTTATTCAGCGCCGGGCGTATGCTACCCTTGTTGGACGAACAGTCCTTAGCGGACTGCTGTATTGCGCCCTTCTGGCCTCTTCCTCCATTGTAAAAAGGCATACAAGGTAATAGATTCTGACTCTTGCGGCATGAAAGAAAGGAATATCTGACCTCACGGGAACGTAAAGCCGCAGTCTGCGGCATCATATCTCGGCCACATCCCTAATGCAAAAAAGACATGCAAGAAAAGACCTCATACTCCCTTGGCCTTGCCTGCCCGGCGACTTCTGGCCTCCTACAATGAAGGTTGATCGTCAAAGGGAGTAAAACTATCCGTCAGGGAACAAAAGCGTTCACGGAACAAAGTTGAGGAACATAGGAGCCGGGCAGGCAAGGCCAGGGGAGTATGAAATATTACCTTGTATGTATTTTTCTCCACAGGTAAGTGAACGACGGCTTTGCGCTCCCGTGAGGGAATATCCTATTTTCATTCGTACCAAGGGGTATGACATAATTACCTTGAATATCTTTTGCGAGGTATTGACACTTTTCCCGGAAAGGGTTATTTTGACTGTGAAAAATTTCACAGAAGAGGTAAGGGTTGTATGGCTTTATCGTATGCGGCGCGGGAACGGCTTTTCCGGCTGATGCGGATTCTTGAACGGCGCGCCAAAGAGCCGCTTACCTCCGCGCGGGCCGAAGAGTTGACGGGCTGGCCAAGCCATACCATCAGGAAGGACATTTCCTGCCTGGGCGGTGCGGAAGAAGGCGGCCCCATTGGGAGCAGCGCGGGCTATGACCCGGAGCTCCTCATTCCGCTCATCAAAAAGACGCTGGGCCTTGATCGCCGCCGGAAGTTCTGCGTGGTGGGCCTGGGCAGGCTCGGCTCGGCCTACCTCAATTTCCAGCCCCTTGAGCTGGGCGAATTCGAGCTTGCCGCCGGTTTCGACGTTAACGTAAACCGTGTGGAAATTCTCAAGTCGCCGGCGCCCCTCTATCCGGCCTGCAAAATGGCCGAGGTTGTCGGCCGTTTTGGCATAGAAATCGCCCTGCTCTGCGTTCCGGCGGAGCAGGCCCAGGCAGCGGCGGAAAAGTGCGCCGCCGCCGGAATTCGGGGATTTGTGAATTTCGCCCCGGTGGTTCTCAGCCTGCCGCCGGGGATAAAAGCCCGAAACGTGTATGTAACGGACGAACTGCGGGAGCTGGCAATACAGATGAGCGCCGAAACCGGCGCATGATAAAAGGAGACGGCAATGCGTGTTTACAACTTTTCCCCCGGGCCTTCGGCTCTGCCCCTTCCCGTACTGGAAAGGGCGGCCGCGGAAATGACCGACGCCAACGGAACCGGCCAGTCCGTGATGGAGATGAGTCACCGTTCCGGCGACTTTAAGCCCATTATCGAAAAAACCGAAGCCCTGCTCCGGGAGCTTATGGGAATCCCCGCGAACTACAAGGTACTCTTCCTGCAGGGCGGCGCGTCCCTGCAGTTTTCGATGATACCCCTCAACCTTGCGGCCGGGGACGCGGCGGGGACGGGGGCGGCGGCGGGTACAGCGGGGTCGGGTACAGCCGCGGCGTTCGCGAAAAAGGCCGTCTACGTCGAAACCGGCGTCTGGGCGAAGAAGGCCGCCGACGAAGCGGTAAAATACGCGGCTGTGCAAACTCTGGCAAGTTCCGCGGACAAGGCCTATACCTACATTCCCAAAATCCCCGCCGTTCCGGAGGACGCCGCCTATTGCCACATCACCCTGAACAATACCATTGTGGGAACCAAATGGACGGAACTGCCCCATACCGGCGCCGTTCCCCTTGTCGCCGACATCTCAAGCTGCATCCTTTCGGAGCCCCTCGATGTTTCCCGCTTCGGCCTGCTCTACGCCGGCGCCCAGAAAAATCTGGGCCCCGCGGGCTGTACCGTGGTGATCCTCCGGGAGGATCTAATCGGCTCCGCGCCCGCCCGGACTCCGGCCCTGCTCCGCTACGACATTCACGTACAAGAAGGTTCCATGTACAATACGCCCCCCTGCTACGGAATCTACATCATCGGCCTTGTGCTTGAATGGCTCAAGGGTCTGGGCGGGACAGGGGCCGTCGCGAAGCTCAACCGGGAAAAGGCGGAGCTTATCTATTCGTATCTTGAAAAATCTGCGCTCTTTTATTCTCCCGTTGAAAAGCCCTTCCGCAGCCTGATGAATATTCCCTTTGTTCCGCGGGCGGAGGATCCCGAAAAACGGAAAGCCCTTGAAAGCCGTTTTGTGAAGGAAGCCGCCGCCGCGGGACTGGTGAATCTCGCGGGCCACCGCCTTGTGGGCGGCATGCGCGCCAGCGTTTACAACGCCATGCCCCTTGAGGGCGTACAGGCCCTTGTCGGATTCATGGAAAAATTTGAAAAGGAGCGGGCCCGGTAAACCGGCCGGCTTCGGGAGTGATAAATGTTCCGCATACAAACAATGAATAAAATTTCGTCCCCGGGACTGGAACTTTTCCCAAGGGACCGGTACGAAGTTGCCGGCGAAATTCCCAATCCCGACGCCCTTCTGGTGCGCAGCGCGGATCTGCAGGGCCTTGTCATTCCCGATTCGGTGCTGGCCATTGCGCGGGCCGGCGCGGGGGTGAACAATATCCCCGTTCCGCAGTGCAGCGACCGGGGCATAGTGGTGTTCAATACGCCCGGAGGGAACGCCAACGCGGTAAAGGAACTGGTTATCGCGGCCCTGCTTTTTTCGTCCCGGAATATCATCGGCGGCGTGAACTGGGCAAGAACGCTGGCGGACAGGGCGGACGAAGTGCCGGATCTTGTTGAAAAGGAAAAGTCGAAATTCGAGGGACCCGAGCTGAAGGGAAAGACCCTCGGCATAGTCGGCCTTGGGGCCATCGGCGTAATGGTGGCGAATGACGCCGTTTCCCTGGGGATGGACGTTATCGGCTACGATCCGTATATTTCCGTGGACGCGGCCTGGGATCTTTCCCGCGAGGTCCTGCGCGCCGACACCCTTGAGGGGCTGCTTGCCAAAGCCGATTACCTCAGCCTCCACATTCCGCTGATGGACACCACCCGGGGACTCCTCAACGCGGAAAAATTCCGCTTCATGAAGAAGGGCGCGCGGGTTATCAATCTTGCCCGGGGCGGCCTTGTCAACGAAGCCGACGTTATCGAAGCCCTGGAAGCCGGGAAACTCGCTTCATATATAACCGATTTTCCCTCGGCGGAACTTCTGTCCTGCAAAAAGGCGATCTGTATTCCCCATCTGGGCGCGTCCACTCCCGAAGCGGAGGACAACTGCGCGGTTATGGCCGTGAAGCAGCTCATGGATTTTCTTGAAACCGGCGGCATCAGAAACGCCGTGAATTTTCCCCGCTGCAAACTGGATCAGCGTTCACCCTTCCGGCTCCTGGTGGTAAACCGGAATATCCCCAACATGGTAGGCCAGCTTTCCACCATCCTTGCGGCGGCGGACATCAATATTCTGGATTTAATCAATCACCACCGGGACGACTACGCTTACAATATTATCGATACGGAACAGAAAGTACCCGATGCGGCGCTGGAACATCTCAGACAGGTAGGCGGAATTATCCGGGTAAGAACCATTGAGCGGAGGCCGTAGCAGCCTGACAAAGTTATATTTCGGGATAAAGCCATTATTGATACGGTTGCTCGTCCATGCAGACAGGAGCCGTACCGTCCACCGGCGGAAGCCCTGCGGCGGTTCTCCACAGGCAAGCGCAACGATACGCGCTTCCGCCTCTCCGGTCATCATGGCGGGTTGGTTGCTTTTGTACGCTTGAATTCCAACGTATAGCCAAGCCCGTGCGTACAGTAATCCTTGAGTGTGTAGAAAATGGTGACGCCGCAACGAACGGAAATTTCTTCCTGCTTCATCGGTTTGCCGGCACGCTCATCCGCAAGCAAAAGAATAGCGGCCCGCTTACGGATTGTGGCTGAAACGGTTTTGTCGTTTACCGTATCCTGAATCCGTTTGCGTTCGGACGGTATAAGCGACGTAACGTACTTTTTGTTCATTGACTGCACCCCCTCTTTGAGTTCTGTTGGATACAGTCTAACGCTAATAGATAATTTTGTCAGTGTACTAGCACGAGAATCAATACAATTCAGCAGGAGCAATAAAGGTATTCACAAAGTCCAGTCGCTTTTCACCAGTAATGCGCATACGCCGACTAATCATAGAGCACAGGATATCACTTACAAATATAGCGGCAAGGGGTGTGTTAAAAAAACATATACTTCTTACATTAACCGTTAAAACAACATCAGCGCCAGAGGCAACAGGAGCGGTAAGAAAATCGGTTATTACAATAATTTTTGCCTTTCTCTCCTTGGCTATTTTGTGAATAATCGAATAAATTTTTCCATATCGAGAAAATGCATAAATTATTATGCAATCATTTGGGGTTAAATCAATCAGGCGTTCAACGGCACGCGCATCTGCATGAATACTTTTCTCAACTCCGGAAATTGCAAGATTCATAGTAAACGCCATGTGCTGTACCGCTGGAATAGCAGTACGGGAGCCAAAAATGAATTTTTTGCGGCTTTTTAAAATAATATCAATCGCGTTAGAAAAGCTTTCAAACGGATTCTTTATGAGAACATCTTTGAGAGAGGCTATTGTATGTTCTAAAGTGGTTTGCGTAACACTTCTCCACTTGAGCAACGGAAAGTTTTGTTCCAAACGTTCTGTTGGAGTAAGCGAACGATATTCTATGCTACTTTGCAGTTGCTCGCTGAGTTCGTTTTGTAAAAAAGCCCTGAATT
>JAISAK010000156.1 GCA_031266695.1 Treponema sp. | reverse complement strand
TCCAATGTAGTATTCTTTCATCAGTGCCTCCTGTGTTAAATGTGGTAATTCTACCACGAGTAGTAAACCCACGGCTTTTAACCGGGGGGCACTTCATATTGTCTTTCCCACTGGGACGCCAAAGCCACCGCGAACGACTCTGGAATTCCCCGCCGAAGGCGGATTCTACAGGTAAGTGAACGGTGGCTTTGTGTCCCTGCGGGGGAATATCTTATTTTCCTTCCTGCCGCTTGAGGTATGATATATTACCTTATTGCGCCCTAGCCTTTTATCTTTAATTCAAAGTAAACTAATCCTATGCGTATACTTGCCAAGGATATTGCGGAGGCCGCCGGCTCCCGGCCCGGCGAAGAGGTACAGGTTTTTGGCTGGGTTCACCGTATCCGGGACATGGGGGGTATTACCTTTGTGATGCTCCGGGACAGGTCGGGCCTCCTTCAGCTTGTGTTCAACGAGAAACCCCTTGACTCTTCGGGCGCCCCTCTGACGCTTGAATCGGTAATCGGCGCCCGGGGACTTCCCGCCGTAAACGAAAAAGCCCCCGGAGGCGCGGAGCTTCAGGTTAAAGCCCTTGAGATAATAAGCCGGGCCGCGCCGGAGCTTCCCTACCAGGTCAACGGCGACGTTTCCAAGATGGGGCTCGAGACAATCCTTGACAATCGTATCCTCAGCGTCCGCAGCCCGAAGATACGGTCAATCTTCAACGTGCAGGCGGTGATTATCGAAGCCTTCTCCGCCTGTCTCCGCTCCCGGGATTTTACGGAAATCAAAACCAGCAAGCTGGTCTGGGGAGGAACCGAGGGGGGAACGGAGCTTTTTGAGGTTGAATACTTTGACCGCAAAGTCTGCCTTGCCCAGTCGCCCCAGTTCTACAAGGAAGCTATGGTTGCCGGCGGCATGGAGCGGGTCTTTGAGGTTGCCCCGGCCTACCGGGCGGAAAAGCACGACACCCCCCGGCATCTTAACGAGTATGTTTCCCTGGATGTGGAAATGGCCTTTATCGAATCCGAAAAGGATCTTATCGAACTGGAGAAGGATCTTCTGAGCCACATCTTCGCGGAGGTTAACCGTAAAAACCGCGCCGATCTCGCCCTGTGGAACGCTTCCGCGCCCGACCCGGACACGGTGGCGGCCTCTCCCGTAATCGGCTATGAGGAAGCCGTGAAGCTTGCTTCCGAAATGGCGGGCAAAGCGGGCGGCGGGCGAATCTTCGATATCAACCCCGAGGCGGAACGGTTTCTCTGCGACTGGGCGAAAAAGGAATACTCCTGCGATCTGGTGTTCGTCAATGAATTCCCCCGGCGTTACCGGCCTTTCTATACCTACCCTTCGGACGCGAACCGTACCATGAGTTTTGACTCCCTGTTCCGGGGCCTTGAGATAAGCACCGGCGGCCGGCGCCAGCACAGCTACGAAGCCTTCATTGAAACGCTGCCCCGTTTCGGCCTTAAGCCGGAAAACATGCAGAACTACGCGTCCCTGCTTCAATACGGCTGTCCGCCCCACGGGGGCTTTGCCGTCGGCCTTGAACGGCTGACCGCCCGAATCCTCGGACTTGCCAATGTCAAGGAAGCCAGCCTTTTTCCCCGGGACAGGAAGCGGGTAACGCCCTGATGCCGCAGCGGGACCAAGCGGAAGTATCCTGTCCCCGGCCCGCGCGGCCCATGACCGAAAAGTGGGACGGCCGGGCCCTGTTCCGCCTGCTTTGGCCCATTATTATTGAACAGATCCTTGCCGTAACTATGGGAGCGGCGGACACCATGATGGTGAGTTCCGTCGGGGAATTTGCCGTTTCCGGGGTCAACATCATTGATAACATCAACAATCTGTTCATCATCGCCTCTACCGCCCTGTGTACAGGCGGAGCGGTGGTAGTAAGCCAGTACATCGGCCGCCGGGATTCAAAAAGCGCCGGAACCGCCTCGAAGCAGCTTATCTATATTGTCACCCTGGTATCCCTGTTCTTCCTTTTTATCGCGGTTTTTCTCCGGCACGGCATAATCAGGATGATCTACGGACAGATTGAAACCCGGGTGATGAACGCCGCCGCCGTCTATTTTTTCATCACCGCCCTGTCCTATCCCTTCCTGGCAATTTATAACGCCGACGCGGCCCTTTTCCGCGCGGCGGGCAACAGCCGCCTTCCCATGCTGATTGCCCTGCTTGTGAATGTCGTGAACATCGGGGGAAACGCCTTTTTTATTTTTGTTCTCCGTATCGGAGTCGCCGGGGCTGCGCTGTCCACGCTTTTAAGCCGTGTGGCCGCGTCATTTATACTGACCTTTTTTCTGGTCGCCAACAAGCGGGGCCCCCTGATCGTTTCGGGGCTGCACCGGATTCGGTTTAACCGCCCCATGATCCGCAGCATACTGAACGTGGGCATACCCAGCGGTCTTGAGAGTTCCATGTTTCAGATCGGCAGGCTTCTGACCCAGCGGATTTTTTCCGTCTTCGGCACCACGGCGATAGCAGCTAACGCCATTGCCAGCGTGGTTAATTCCTTCTCCTTTATGCCGGGCATGGCCTACGGCATGGCCCTTATTACCATTGTAGGCCAGTGTGTAGGCGCCGGCGATTACGCGGCGGCAAAAAAACAAACCGCGAGGATTATGAAAATTTCCTACCTGACCCTTGTTATTATCAGTGTCCTTATATATGTTTTTATGGAATCCTTGATAAGCCTTTTCAACCTGAGCCCCGAAGCCCACGGAATGGCGGTAAGCTTTCTCCGCATCCATTGTATATCCATGGCTATAGCCTGGCCCCTGAGTTTTGCCCTTCCGAACGCCCTGCGCGCCGCGGGAGACGCCCGCTATGTGATGATTGTCGCAACCGCGTCCATGTGGATCGTGCGGGTAAGCGCCGCTTACCTCCTGACCTTTTTCTTTAATATCGGCCCCCTGGGCGTGTGGCTTGCGATGGGCGGCGATTTTATCTGCCGGGGTACTTTTTACACCCTTCGATGGATTGGGGGTAAATGGCAGGAAAAGCGGATACTCGAAAACTGATACACCCGGTGAGGGACTTACGGAACAACTATGCCGAGGTGGAAACGCTTATTGAGGCCCACGACCCGGTGATTATCACCAAAAACGGACGGGGAGCGGCAGTGTTACTCAATATTGATGACTTCGCCGAGGTTGAGGAGTATCTGCATTACAAGTATGTTGCCGGGAAACTAGACGAGGCGGAAGCGGAGGCGGCAAAACCAGGAGCGCGGCGTACGGACTACAAGGCCGTGATTAGCCGCCTCAAAGCAAAACATGCCGGAGTATAGCAAGGTAATATATTCCCCCCCCAAACGGCAAGAATGAAATCAACGGCTCCCGCTGTCGAAGATATTCCTTTCATACGTGACGCCGGGGGCAGAATCTATTACCTTGAATGTCTTATAATAGGTAAGAAGCAAGGTACACTGGCGTATTTGCCGGTAAACGCCCCTTAACGGCCTCTTCCCCATTGTAAAAAAATATATACAAGGAAAGACCTTATACCCCGAGCGGCCTTGCCTGCCCGGCGACTTCTGGCCTCCTACAATGAAGGTTGATCGTCAAAGAGAGTAAGAGTATCCGTCAGGGAACAAAGGCGTTCACGAAACAAAGTTGAGGAACATAGGAGCCGGGCAGGCAGGGCCACTTGGGGTATAAGCTTTTTTTATGTATTTTCTACCACGCCTTCGGGCTGAAGCCTTCGGGAGCCGTTATCCTCACCGTGTCCCCCGAGGGCTCTATCAGGTAAAAGCCCTTCTCCGGCACGTAGTCCCGCAGCTCCTTTGAAACCACCACCGCGGCCACCGCTCCCAGCAGTTTCCG
>JAISAK010000106.1 GCA_031266695.1 Treponema sp. | reverse complement strand
CTCCGTTACTAAATATCCGGAAACTTCGAACCTTCGGTTTGGAACCGAAGGTTCGCGGTCTCCGGTGGTTTTATAAGTTTTAATCTTCAACCCCCCGCGGCGCGGCCGTAATGAATTTCGGCTTGACAAGGGTAAGCAGGGCCGGCAGCAGCGTAAGGCTGACAAAGGCGCTTAAAAACATGGTAATGGCGATAAGCAGTCCGAGATCCGCGAGCATGGTGAACTTCGAAAAAAGCAGAACGGCGAAGCCCGCGCCTACGGAAATGGCGTTTATGATAATCGCCTTGCCCGATGTAAGGAAGGTACGGCGGAGGAAATCCCCCGTCCCGCCGGAGGCGCGGTATTCCCGCTTGAAGGCTTCGAGGTAATGAATGGTGTAGTCGACTCCGACGCCCACCGAAACGCCGGCCACCATGGAAGTCCCGATGTTGAGTTTTATTCCCGCAAGGCCCATCACCGCGAAATTAACAAGGAGGGAAATAAAGAGAGGCGGAATGCCGATTAAGCCGGCAGCCAGCGATCTGTTTGAAACCGCGAGTATGATGAACACCAGGACAAGGGACAGGATCATTGATATCAGCTGGGACTGTACCACAAGATCGTCGATGGAATCCTCCACCTTCGTAGTGCCGCCGATATAGGTTCGTACACCGGGAGGGAAATTCTCCTGTATGTATGCTTCTATTTTATGGAAAACATCCCTGCTGTCGTTCATTCCCAGGGTGCGAAGCTGAACCGTCAATTTTACGGAAGTCGGTTCCAGGGGATCGTCGGCATATTCGCTGATGTTTCCCGACAGCAGTACCAGGTAATTGGAAACAAGGCGCTGGAGGTCTTCGGGGTTTTCCTTGCCGTAGCGCCGCGGGTCGCGGGGAATTTCATAATAGGCGGCGCCCTCGTAGTTAAGCTGCCGGTTGATTTCCCGGACAAGATCGTTTGCGTCCATACCCCGTTTCCTGGCGCCGGCCTTTTCCAGAAGAGCGGCGATTTCCCCGCCGGTGTAGAGCTTTTTTATCGCCGGGTTTTTCTCCTCCGCCGGCGCGGCCGGCGCGATTTCCGCGTCCGGCGTTCCGGCGGAATCCGCGGCGCCGAAATCCCCGAAGCCGAAGTCGCCGGGGTCGTCTCCGGCGCCGCCGAAACCGAAATCGCCGGGGCCGGAATCGCCGAAGCCAAAGCCGGGTTCGCCGCCGGCATTGTCCTCTCCGGCCCGGCCGCCGGCCGCCGGCCTGATACCGCCGGGGCTTTCGTCGGTGTTAAACACCTGGTTGATCCGCTTCACAAGATCGGTAAATCCCATGACCTTGCCGACCTGGGGAATTTTCTCCCCGAGATAGCTTTCAAGGCCGTCCAGGGCGGCAAGGGAATCCGGATGCAGCAGCGTTTCGGGATCGTCGGCCTCCATAACCACGCTTACCACTTTGGAGCCTCCGAATTTTTCCCTGATAAAAAGATCGGAGGCGGCAATATCCGTATCGTGCCTGAAGTATTCAACCATTACGTTGTCGACGACAAGTTTTGAAAGCCCGTAGAGGGAAAACAGTATAACAAAGGCGGTCAGCAGCAGGATAGTCCGCCTTTTCCGGGCAACCACCTCAAGGCTTCTGGCAATGACAGTGTTCAAATCGTCTTCGCGTCCGCCCGCTTCTTTGCCGGCCGCGGTTTTATCTTTTTTTTCAAAAAGCTTCGGCCCCCGGATAATGAGCAGGGCGGGGATCAGCGTTACGGCAACCACCAGGGCGGCGGCCACCCCGAAACTGGAGAAATAGCCGAATTCCCTGATGGGCCTTACCGTGGTAAAGCAGAAGGAAAAAAAAGCGACAAAGGTAGTCAGCGCCGCGAGGAACACGGGCTTGCCGATTTTTTCGACGGAAGTAAAAATTATTTCCCGGTGTTCTTCCCGGCTTATCTCCGCCTTTCCCCGGTCGCTTATATAATTGGTCACCACGTGAATACCGTAGGCGCTCCCCACGGCCACAAGGATAACCGGCAACACCGTGGTAAGGACCGAAAGCTTTATCCCAAACAGGGGCATTGCCCCGATGGACCAGACCGTCGCGATTAATACCGTAAGCAGGGGAAGTATAACGGGGGTAAGGTGGCGAAAAGAAAAGAAAAGTACCGCGAGAACAACAATGATTACCAGGGGAACCAGAAGGACCAGGTCGGCGTTAAGGGATTCGTTGATCGTGGCGCTGATAACCGGCATGCCCGTTACATAAACCCCGGCAAGTCCGTCAAACATTTCCCGGGCGATGTTCCGAATCCGCAGGAAATCCGCCGTTACCTCGGGAAGCCCGGAATCTTCGGTTTTGATATTCAGCGATACCAAAACCTGGGTGGCGGAAAAATCATCCGATACAAGGGTACGGTCGTACATTTCCCAGGAAAGGACGCGCCGCTTTAATTCTTCGACTTCTTCGTCCGTTCCGGTAAAATCATCGCTTACCAGTTTCTCGACGACGACGGAATCTCCGTCACCGGTGATGTAGTCGGAATCGACCAGGGATATGATCTTCTCGACAATCGGAACATCCCTGATCCGGTCGGTGTATTCCCTGATACGGTTAAGGAAAGCCTTCTCAAAAACAGTACCGTAGGGGCGTTCCAGCCCGACCAGAATAAAAAGGGAAGATCCGAAGATGTCGTCTATCTTTTGCGAAGTTTTAAGCGCCGGATCGTCTTTCGGCACAAAACGAAAGTTATTGTTGTCAAGTTCCGCCCTGGGAAGCTGAAGGGCGAAAAATACGGTTATCAGGGTAATTACCGCGACGACAAGCCAGGGATGTCTGAGAATTTTACGCATTTCTTTCCTCTTCCGCGGACGCCGAAAGAAAGGATTGATCCGGCCTTTCCACGGTTATTCCGTTAAGAATTATTCTGAAAATTTTCCGCAATTCTTCAATGACAAGAGCGGGGTTGCGCACATCCTTGGGCAGCTTCGCCGCTTCCTCTATGATATTGGAGAACAGCAAAAGAACCGATCGGGCAACGGCTCCCGCATTAATGTCGGGATCAAAGGAACCCTCGTCAATGCCCCGCGAAACGGCGTCTTTAAGAATATTGTAGGACTTGTAGGTGACATCACAATTATTCCCCGCCGTCAGAAACAGGAAGGGATAGTTGGGGGCAAGGTAACGCTTCATGCTGAAAAACACAATCATGTCGTCGGATTCGCCGTATATATCCAGATAGCAATTCCAGAAGAGTCTGATGATTTCCATGCCGGGCAAACCGGATTTCAGACGGGCGCCGAGGCAGCCCATGAATCGATTCCCCGCTTCATCGCATATTTCCCTGAAAAGCGTGTCCTTGTTTGGAAAGTAAAGATACAGGGTCGCCTTGCTCAGTTCCGCCTTCCGGGCAATATCCCGCATACTTACCTCCTCGGCGCCGTACTCAAGGATCAGCTCCTTTGCGCTGTTTATAATCAGTATCCTGCGTTCCATTTTTTCCCGTTCTTTGCGTTCCGTAATACCCATAATTCTCCCCGAGAAACCGCGCGATTTAATGACCGGTGGTCATTTTATTTCCATAAGTCATATTTCATCTTAGGAGAAATAAATTTTTTTGTCAAGAAAACCTTCTTCAAAGAATTGAGCTTGTTCCAAAACCCGGTTGGTTTTGAAACAAGCTCTTGGAAAAGCGGCCAAATGTCCGCTTTTCCATGTAAATCTAAGGTTGCTGTTCCAAAAACTGAAGTTTTGGAACAGCC
>JAISAK010000102.1 GCA_031266695.1 Treponema sp. | reverse complement strand
AATGAATAGTTTTATTTTCTTCGACGATCAACCTTTATTGTACGAGGCCAGAAGACGCCGGGCAGGCAAAGCCAAGGCGTATAAACTTATTAACTTGAATGTCTTTCTACTGATGTGTAGAACAGAAACCCTCAAACCAAAAGGCTCTGCCTCAAGGATGCTGCCTCTCAGGGCGCCCAAGCCGCCGTGAACGACTCTGGAATTCCCCGCCGGAACAGACTTCCCAAGGCTGCGAAGGCGGACTCTACAGGCAAGTGAACGGCGGCTTTGGCGCCCTGAGAGGCAGTTACCTGTGTGTAAGCATATTGGTTTGAGAGCTTTTGACAGCTACAGCCGTATAATTCTCGCTTCCGTAAGAACTTCCGGGCCCGCGTCGGTCATGAGGATATCATTTTCCAGCCGGCAGCCGCCGTAAACCGAATCGTAGAGGCCCGGTTCCAGGGTAAAGACCATGCCCGGTTCCAGGGTCCAGGTATTGTCCGCCCGGTTTCCCAGCGACGGATACTCGTGTTCTTCAAGACCTATGCCGTGTCCGAGGGCGTGGGGCATGGCCTTCTTTGACTTGGCAAAGTGACCATCCACCGCCGCGGCAATATCCCGGGCCGCCGTACCGTTCCGCACCATTCCCAGGGCAAGGGTATAAGCCTTCTCGGTAAGGCTGAGGAGCTTCTCCTGCGGCGCGCTCGGGTCCCGCGCGAAGGTAAGGGTCACATCGGTGGTATAGCCGGCAAGCCTTAGACCGAAGTCCAGAATGGAGAGCCCCTGCCCGGCGAAGGCCGCTCTTGTGTAACCGGGAAAGGCGTGGATGCCGTAGCTTCGCTCCGGTCCCGCGGCAAGGGTTTCAAAGCCCGTTCCCTCGCAGCCGCGCCGGCGCGCTTCGACTTCAATAAGAAGGGCCGCGTCCGCCTCGGTCTTGATTTTTCCCGAGCGGACGTTTTTTTCAAGAAGGTTTATCAGGAGGTTGGTAATATCGGCGGCCTTGCGGTAAATTTTTATTTCCTCTTCATCCTTTACCGCGCGGAATTTTTGGGCCTTTGAAACGGCGCACCGTTCCCGGCAGATAATATCATAATCGTTCAGATCGCCCACGTAGCCCAGAAAGGCCGGGTAGGAAGTGGAGGGGGGAATTTCAATTTTCGATCCCGGCGGGGTGTTGAATTTTTTCGCGGCGCCCAGAATTGCTTTCCGGGGAACACGGTTATACTCGCCGTAGGACCGAATGATATCCGCCGTGGCGTAGGCGTTCGCCAGGTTGATATCCCAGGGGACGAGCATGCATTTCCGTTCCAGGGACAGAAAGAACAGGGCGTCGCCGGGCTGTCCCGTAAGCCAGCGTATGGTTTTGTCCCGCCGGCCTTCGGTGTCTTCAAACATGACCAGGGCTATTCCTTCCCGCGCCATCCAGTCGTAGATGTTTGAAAGCCGTTTTTCGTAGAGGTTCATGCCGTCGCCCCTTTCTCCGAGGAACCCGGGCCTGCCGCGGAATCCGCCGTGAAGTCCGCCGCGGCGCCGAAGGTTTCCGCCGCCGCTTCAAGGATCGCCCGCACTTCTCCTTCCCTAATCCAGTAGTGGGTGACGAAACGCCAGAGGCCCTTTTCCGGCGGGTTGATCAGAATGCCGCGCCCGGCAAAGGCTTTGACGATTCCCGCGGCGCTTTCGGGGCTTGCGCGGAACGCGAAGAAGACCATGTTGATTTCAACCGCGCCGGGATCGATTTTAATGCCGGGAATTTCCGCAAGGCCCCTTGCGAGCCGCTTTGCCATTTCGTGATCCTCCGCAAGAAGGGGAGGGTGTTCCGTAAGGGCGATGATGCCCGCCGCGGCCAGTATTCCCGCCTGCCGCATACCGCCGCCCATCACCTTCCGCTTAAGCCGCGCGGCGCCGGCGAAATCCTTTGGGCCGGCAAGGAGGGAGCCTACCGGCGCGCAGAGTCCCTTGGAAAGGCAGAACATGACGGAGTCCGCGCTCCGGGCCAGGTCCCTTGCCTCACAGCCAAGAGCCGCGGTGGCGTTGAAGATCCGCGCGCCGTCGAGGTGTACCGGGATTCCCCCTTCGACGGCGATTGCCTTTGTCCCGTCCATGACGGCAAGCGGCACAACCCTGCCCGACGAATGAGCGTTTTCCAGGCAGATGAGGGAAGTAGCCGGCGCGTGAAGATCCTGCTTCCGCAGCCGCCTGAGGATTTCCTCCGGCTCCGGGATTCCGACCGGGGCAGGCACGCAGCGGGTCTGGACGCCGGCAATTACCGAGGCGGCGCCGGCTTCATGCTCCACGATGTGGCTTTCCTCGCCGAGTATAACCTCGGTACCGCGCCGGCACCAGGTAAAAAGCGCAAGCTGATTTCCGAAAGTGCCGGAGGGGACAAAGACGGCGGCTTCTTTTCCAAGAAGTTCCGCGCCCAGGGCTTCCAGCCTGTTGACCGTCGGGTCGTCGCCGTACACATCGTCGCCCACCTCTGCCCGGGCCATAGCCTTCCGCATTGCCTCCGTGGGCTGTGTTACCGTATCACTGCGAATATCGATCATTCTTTTCTCCGTTCTCGGGCGGAAGCCCTTCGGAAAGAGAAGCCGCCTGACAACTCTATCCCCGCCCGTTCCGCCGCATTTTTTTCAGCCGCCGGTTTTTCGGCTTTTCCCATTCCCTGTTGGTATTGAGAAAAATAGCGCTTAACGCCGCGGCGAGAAAACTAATCACGGTGATGCCCCAGCCTATTCCGGGAATATTTTCACCGGGCAGGACAACATTCATGCCAAAGAAACTATATATCAAAGTCGGGATCATGAGAACTATGGAAACAATGGTCAGCCGCCTCATCACGATGTTGAGATTGTTGGAGATGACGCTGGCAAAGGCGTCCATGGTTCCGGTCAGTATGGAGGAATAGATATTCGCCATTTCAATGGCCTGCCGGTTTTCGATGACCACGTCTTCAAGCAGCTCCCTTTCATCTTCCTTGAACCGCATCAGCGGTGATTTCTGAAGTTTTTCCAGCAGCAGTTCGTTGCTCTTGATGCTGGTGGTAAAGAACACGAGGGACTTCTGGATGGAAAGAAGCTGGATAAGCTCGTTGTTTTTGATAGATCTTTGCAGCTCTTCCTTTATGATGTTGGTGCGTTTGTTGAGTTCCTTGAGGTAGCGCAGGAAGATAAAAGCGCCGCGGCCAAGGAGGTTAAGTACGAAGGCGCTTTTGTTTTTCAGGCTGAAGTCCCGGATGCGGTTGTGAAGCAGGTCCTCGACGGCGTCGCTGGAACGCTGGCAGATGGTTACGATCTTGTCCGAAAAAAGAATGATCCCCAGGGGCAGAGTAAAGAAGGGAATCTCCGCGGATTCGTTATACACGGGAAGCCGCACGATAATGGCGGTGTACTCGTCTTCCTTTTCAATACGGGCCTGCTCGTCGATATCCATGATGTCGGTAAGGAGCTCTCCGGCAATGCCGTATTCGTTTTCCAGCCGTATCAGATCGTCCTGCGTAATATCGCGCGCGTCTATCCAGCAGTTTTTGCCCGGGGTATCGGCTTCAATCAGCCCTTTGTCACTTTGAGCTCGAATTTTAATCATTTTGGTTCTCCCTGTTTACGGGTTCCGGCAGAAGGTTTTCCACGGAAAAACCGGAAACTCCGTAGGATCGTACGATCCTTAGGATCCCTGCGGATCCTTAGGATCACGCAGATCCTAAACCTGCGGGATCACCGGGGGGTTTTCAATGGAATTGCCTTTGCGGGGAACGTCGTGGTATTTCGGCCTGGCTCGGGCCGGTTGGTGCATAAACTACCACCGCCGTCCGAATCGGACATGGCATTTCCTCCTTGAAAAGAAATTCCGGTAAGACCCTGGATGCAAAAAAGAACCGGTTCTTATAACTATACCGGGTAAAGGCGGTGGAATACAAGGCAATATATCATACCCCAGGCGTCACGAATAAAATCAATGGCCTCTACTGCGGGGGCGCCAAAGCCGCCGTTCACTTAACCCTATATCCGTTGTCAGGGATTCCAGGCCTTTATCTTTTCCAGCCTTGCCCGGGCTTTTTCCCCGGGGGACAATCCGTAATAATTGGGAACGATGGCGGATTCAAAAGTACCATACACCGCATTGGGCAGTACGATCCGATAGACGCCAAAACTTTCAATTTCGGAATCCGCCCAGTTTCTCCTTTCCTGATTTGTCCACCTCCTGGTGGCACTGTCAAAATCTTCCAGGCTGTCCCCGGCAAAAAGCGCTATGTCGTATCCCAGCGCCCGGATTCGTTCCAGCCTTGGATTCTTGTCGGAAGTATCTTCCTGTAAAAATACATGCTCCCTGTCCGCCAGGGGGAAGCCCAGATTTTGGAGATTCTTTACCGTGCTTTCGGTTGTGGAAGCAGGGCGGTTTGACACATAAAATATCTCAATACCCCGTTCCATCAGATAACGGGCAAAATCAAGGGAACCGGGAACAGCATCGGCTTCCCGGGCATTACACCACGCTGTCCATGTATCATTGCCCCAGGGATTTCCTGTTACAACCATCCAGGCCGCATATTTGCTGTTGTCCAATACCGTCTCGTCAATATCGAAGACAATTGCTTTATTCTCCCATGAAGGGAGGGAAGCAACGTATCTTTCCCCCGCGTTAAAAGCCTGATAGCAAAGGGCGGAATATTCGCCGGAATTCTGCTGCCATAACAGGCCCATTAATAAATCATGATTGTAATTTAATAAATCCCTGTCCTCCGGAGTATTTGATCCCGTTGATACACAGGCGGAAAAAAAGACAACAATTACTACATTGCTCCAAAACCAAAGGCAGCGTATACGTCTTGTATTCATAAGTATCTCCCTGTTCAAAGGATACGGAAAATTGCCGCGCCAGTCGATCCGTATGGGCCTTTTTCAATAGTATCACCCCTATCCTTTTCGTTTGTCAACATTATGAAGAAACTGCGGCCTGCCCTGATCGGCGCGGGCGACAGAGGGTATTACTGTTATGCGCTACGATACACCGCGTTTTTTTCACAATCAGAAAAATTATTG
>JAISAK010000084.1 GCA_031266695.1 Treponema sp. | reverse complement strand
CTCCGTGAAACTCTGTGTAACTCCGTGGTTTTTTCTTCTTCTTCCCTCTTTCCGGAACTTCTTTGCCTTCTTCGACTTTGCGGTTAAAAATTCTTCGGGTCTCTTTAACGCAGCACGCTTTGAAGAAAAAATTTACCACGAACCTCTTTCGGCGCTTGATAGCTCAACGGTACTTGGCTTCCAGGGCTTCCGCTACCAGGGGGGGGACCATATTCGAGATGTTTCCATGAAAGGAGGCCAATTCCTTGATGGCGGAAGAACGGAGCACGATATATTTCGGATCCGTGGTCATAAAAAGGGTCTCAATCCGGGAATCCAGAGCCCTGTTCATCATGGAAAGTTCAAATTCGTAGGAAAAATCATCAAGGCCGCGCACGCCCCGCAGGAGGATTCCGATTTCCCTTTTCTGCAAAAAATCCACTATAAGGGAATCGCAAAGCGCCACGGTCACATTATCCCTGTCCACGGTAAGTTTTTGCATGATGGAAACCCGTTCTTCGGCCGAAAAAAGATACTTTTTCCGGCGGTTTTCAGCCACCACAACTAAAAGTTCGTCAAAAATGGCGGCCGCCCGCTGAATAATATTGATGTGCCCCAGAGTCGGCGGGTCAAAAGAACCGGGAAAAGCAGCTTTTAACATAAAATAACAATAAAATGCAACGCGCCGGAGGTCAAGGGTTTTTCAAAAAAGGCCCTCGTTTTTTGCGATGAAAGGCGGTATATTTAAAGTGAAAGCGTCTTTTGAGTAAAGGTATTTGACGGAAAATTGATAATCAGATAGAATAGGGTACTATGAAAAGATTAATTCCATTAATGCTTCTTTCTTTGATATTGGCCCTATCCTGCGGGACAAGCCCCGAAGCGGATGTGGAGTCGATTCAGGAGCCCGTGCCCGTGCCCGTGCCCGTGCCGGCGGAACCGGCTCCGGTCCCCCAGGCGCGCAGCTTTGATCCCGCCAATGTAAGCAAGGACATATACGACGCCACCAAGGCGGAGGTAGAGCAGCTTGTCGAGAAACTAAATGTGATAATCGCGGCAAGGGATTATGACGCGTGGCTTTCGTATCTGAGCGACGAGTATTTTGAGGAAATTTCGTCACCGGCCTTCCTTAAGCAGGTTTCGGATTCGGACTTTATGAAGATACAAAGAAAAGTCATCAGAACCCCAAGGGATTATTTTATCAACGTGGTGGTTCCTTCCCGCAGTAATAACCGGGTGGATGATATTTCCTTCATTACCGAATACAATGTCAGGGTGATTCAGATCAATCAGCGCAGGCGGAGGCCTCCTGCGGACTCCAATGAGCTGGCGAGAGTTCAGGCCGAGGGGGCGGAAGTAAGGGACGGCTGGCTTTACGAAAATTCCCGGGAAATTTATTATGAATTGGAAAAAACTCAGGATGAGTGGAAAATTGTAACCTAAAATCCAAGCTTGCTGTTTCGATTTTGAAACAGCCCAAGGAGAAAATAAAGGACACTATGGAAAAGTCTGGCGGCGGCGGCGCTTTTCTTTTCCGCGGCGATAATTTTTGCCCAAAATTCGGGCGCCGGTACTTCAGACACCGGCACTTCGGGCCGGGAAATGTCGGTGGAAGAGTCTTATCTGCAGGAATCGGTTGAGCTTATGGTGATTCGGGAAACCGTCCGGTCCGACAGCAGGGATCAGAAACTGGTTGCCCTTGAATATATAGGCGAGGCCATTGACCGGGGCAATACGGGCGAGGAAATCCGTCAGGCCCTGGAGTACCTTGCCATGGAAGGCGTTATGAGCAAGGCCCGCGAAAACGGCCGGCTTGTGAACAACTTCCCCGATGTCAGGCGGCAGGCCGCGAAATATCTGGGCGATCTGGGAACCCCGGAAGCGAGAAGCACCCTCCTCAGGATCTGTGTCGCCGATCCGGAGCCGATGGTGCTTCAGGAAGCGGTTAAATCCCTCGGAAATATAGGCCTCAATGACAACGATGAAACCGTCAGTACCATAGCCTGGATTGTAACCCGCTTTGACGTACTCAACCCGGATAACCTTCTTGCCCTTTCGGCAATCGACGCCTTTGAAAAGATTGCCGAAAAGAACAGCGGTATCAGGGATCCCAACGCCGTCCGGGTTCTTATCCGCATATCCGAAGGCCCCTATATCAAGCCGGTTCAGGAACGCGCCAAGCAGGCACTGTTGAACCTGCGTAAATATTCGGCGCAGAATCAGAACAGGAACAATCAGAACCAGCAGAGAAATCAGGGCGCTTCGGGATCGGGAACTTCCACAAACCGGTAAACGCCGAAAAACGCCGCGGGGCCCTTTCGGCGGCTCCCGGGGATTTGCCGCGCTTTGCGCGCAAAATCCACAAGTGCAATAGGCTGCAAGGAGCCGCGTATGAAGATAGCGCTTATCCCCCTTTTGTTTTTGGCCCTTGGGGGCGCGGCCTTTGCCGCCGATGAGTCGGTTCTTTACCTTAAGGAAAACACCGACGGAACCGACGGCGGCCTTGCCCGTCTTCTTGACTCCGTTGAACCCGCTTTTTACCGCCGGGACGACGGAGCTTCTCAAGGGCCTGCCGCCGGCCTTGTCGGGAGCGGGGATACGGTAATCATTAAAATCAATTCCCAATGGGCCGAGCGCGGCGGCACCAACACGGATCTTCTGAAAAGCCTGGTTCAGTACATTGTGAATCACCCCGGCGGCTTTAAGGGCGAAGTTATCATTGCGGATAACGGACAGGGGATGTTCGGTTCCGCGCGTACCGGCGGCAGCCTTGACTGGGACAACGCCAATTCAAAGGACAGAACCCAGTCCGCCCAGGACGTGGCCGATTATTTTGCCGCAAGGGGCTACCGTGTGTCCGGCGTACTCTGGGATCGGTTTACCAAAACCCGGGTGCGGGAATTTGACGCGGGCGATAACGCCGACGGCTACGTGGTTGAAGAAGGCGCCCAATCAACGGGCATTGTGATAAGTTATGCGAAATTTACCACCAAATACGGAACGGCGGTAAGCTTCAAGCGGGGTATCTGGAACAGCGCGGCGGGGCGCTACGATTCGGACAGGCTTAAGCTTATCAACGCCCCCGTGCTCAAGTCCCACGGCGGGTACCAGGTAACGGGCGCCGTAAAATCCTACATGGGGGTTCCCTCGAATTCCCTGACCAATATGTCGCCCCACCAGAGCGTGGGCCGGGGAGGCATGGGAACCCTTATGGCCCAGACCCGTTTCCCGGCGCTCAATATTCTGGACATGATCTACATTACCCCCGACGGCGGCCCGGGCTCTTCCTATTCCCGGGCGGTTCAAAA
>JAISAK010000292.1 GCA_031266695.1 Treponema sp. | reverse complement strand
TTTCCCTTTGTTCTTGACTGCGCCACTTCGGTTTCCCAGCGGGGAAAAATTGAACACTACGAAAGGATCAACAAAGTCATGCCCGAAGGCTGGGTGATCAACCGGGACGGCAGCACCGAAACCAATCCCGCCAGGGCCCTGGAGGGGCTGACCAAAGGGACCTCCGCCCTTGCGCCCCTGGGCGGCCTGACGGATGAAACCGCCGGTTACAAGGGATACGGCTACGCCACGGTAGTGGAGATTCTCTCCGCCGCCCTCCAGCAGGGGCAGTTTCTGAAGGCTTTGACCGGCCTTGACGCTTCGGGGAAAAAAGGCCCCTATCACCTGGGACATTTTTTTATCGCCATCGACGTCGCCGCCTTTGTGCCGCCGGAACAATTCAAAAAAACCACCGGGGATATTCTGCGGGAACTCCGCGCCTCGGCAAAAATGCCCGGCCATGACCGGATCTATACCGCCGGCGAGAAAGAATACCTGGCATGGCTTGCCAGAAAAGATACGGGAGTTCCGTTAAACGAAAGCCTCAGAAAAACGATAAAGGCTTTGAAGGAAGAGTACAAACTTGATTCCTACAAATTCAACTTTTAGGAGCTTCCGTTTTTGAGGCCCGGATACCGGGCCCTTGCAAAAATCCCCGCGGCTGTTCAGAATTAGTGTCTGTCTGCGATGAAATTGACAAGGAGTACCGATATGGCCAAATACGTTCTTGCCCTGGATCAGGGCACTACCAGTTCCCGGGCAATTCTTTTCGATCATAATCAGAATATCGTGGCGGCGGAGCAGGTGGAGTTTGCCCAGATCTATCCGAAGGAAGGATGGGTCGAGCATGATCCAATGGCGATCTATTCTTCCCAGTACGCGGTTATGATGGAGCTTATCACAAAGTACAATATACGGCCGGAAGATATTGCCGCGGTGGGAATTGCCAATCAGAGGGAAACGACCATACTTTGGGATAAAAAAACCGGGCAGCCGGTTTACAACGCCATTGTATGGCAGTGCCGCCGCACCTCGGGCATCGTAGATTCCCTTGTCGAACAGGGCCTTGGCGATTATATAAAGAAGACCACCGGCCTGGTGCCGGATGCGTATTTTTCGGGCACCAAGATCAAGTGGATCCTCGATCATGTGGAGGGCGCGAGAGAGAGGGCAAAGAGGGGAGAGATACTTTTCGGTACCGTGGATACCTGGCTTATCTGGAAGCTTTCGGACGGAGCGGCCCACGTGACCGATTACACCAACGCCAGCCGTACCATGATCTTCGACATTCACAAACTCCGGTGGGATGAAAAACTGCTCGAAGCCCTGGACATACCGGCCGCGTGTCTTCCCGAAGTAAGGCCTTCAAGCGCGGTCTACGGCAAGATCAATATTCAGGGGCTGGAGATTCCCCTTTCCGGCGACTCCGGGGATCAGCAGGCGGCGCTCTTCGGCCAGTGCTGCTTTGAAAAGGGAGAGGCGAAAAACACCTACGGTACGGGCTGCTTCCTCCTTATGAATACCGGCCGGGAAGCGGTGGAAAGTAAAAACGGACTGCTTACCACTATCGCCGCGGGTCTTTCCGACAAGGTTCAATACGCCCTTGAGGGTTCGGTCTTTGTAGGCGGAGCGGTGATACAGTGGCTCCGCGACGAGCTGCGTTTTATCACCGAAAGCCCCGATTCCGAATACTACGCCGGCAAGGTGGGCGACACCGGCGGCGTCTACCTGGTACCGGCCTTTACCGGCCTCGGCGCGCCCTACTGGGACATGTACGCCCGGGGCTGCATCGTGGGAATTACCCGCGGAACAAAACGCTACCACATTATCCGCGCCGCCGAGGAATCCATCGCCTACCAGGTGCTTGACCTTGTCCGCGCCATGGAAAAAGACACCGGCGCAAAGCTGGCCGATCTCAGGGTAGACGGCGGCGCCAGCAGGGACGGATTCCTTTTGCAGTTTCAGGCGGATATTTTGGGCAGCGGCATAATCCGTCCCGTGGTACGCGAAACCACGGCCCTCGGCGCGGCCTGCCTTGCGGGCCTTGCCGTCGGCTTCTGGAAGGATACGGACGAAGTAAAAAGCCGCTGGCAGCGCGGCGCGTTTTTTTCCCCGGCCATGGACCCGGAAAAACGGGAAAGCCTTGTCTCCGGCTGGCACAAGGCCGTGGGCCGCAGCCGCGGCTGGGCCGCCGCCGGAGACTATACTCCATAGACTTGAGTTTGTCAGGCAAGGAATTGTTTAATTCGTTGCCTGATAAACAATTATAATCGGAATTCCCTGACAATTTCAGATTGTCAGGGAATAATCATCCCGAAACCTGCCGTCCGACAGACTCTATTTAATCAGGATAAATTCCACCCTTCTGTTCTTCCACCAGTTGTCATGATCCTCAAAGCGGACAACCGGCCGGGAACCACCCATTCCGACCGAGGAAAGCCGTCCCCGGCTGACGCCGAATTCGACGAGCATATTCACCACGGCGCGGGCGCGGGACTCGCTTAAGGGCTGCAGCTCATTCCGCTCCTCCGCGACGGTTCGCAGCACCGGATTGGCGTGGCCTTCAACCTGGACGCGGTAGTCCCGGAACTTGTTGAGTATCTCGGCAACGCGGCGCAGAACCCGGAGGTTATTGTCAACCGTCGCCGTGGGCAGGGTGTTAAAGTCCGCGGCGTTTTCCCTGAATATAATTGAGGGAACCTGTATACGCAGCCTGTCTCCGTCCCGTATCACCAGCACGTCTACGCCTATCTTTGTCTCAAGGACGCTGCTGTTGCCCAGAACATCGGTTGCCCTGTAGGTAACCGGATAGTCCGTGGCCGCCTGTACCAGTTCTCCCCTGTTGCTCCGGCCGTCCCAGGTAACCCGTTCCGCGGGGCTGCCCCGGCCTTCGGTCCGGTAAAAGAGAGGGTAGGGCGGCTGGGGTTCGCGGATTTCAAGACTCCAATTCGCCAGGGGCGAGGCATCCTGCGCGCCGAGGCTCATGATAAGCTCATCGTCAATACCGTCGTTGTCAGGGCTGAAATATTCAGGCTGGTAGCTGAATGAAAGAACCGGCCCGGATACGTCAACCGTAATGGGCGCGGCCTGCGCCGCCGCCACATCGCCCTTGGTGTAGTTTACCGTCAGTACGGGGGTGTAACGCCCTTCCCGAAGGGCGCCGTTCTCCGCGAGACCGTTCCAGCCGACGGACGCCGGCGGGGGAGAGACCCGCGCCGCGCCGCCCTGGGCGCTTCCCGCCGCAGCCGGGCCGCCCGGGGCCGGGCCGAAGCGCCGCAGAACCGTTCCGGAATCGTCCTTAAGATCAAGGCTCCAGCTCTCTATGCCGTCTTGCGGGGAAAGCATGATGTTGAACCGCGCAAGATCGCCGGTTTCGCCGGCTTTGGGAGCTATTGCCGTCGATGAAGATGTAAGGATAATCCGCGGTACCCGCGCGTCAAGGTTTATACCGGGAATATTCACCCTTGTACTGTTCCCCGCTTCGTCGGTGGATTGCAGGGTAAACTGATAGCCCCCGTCGGGGCAGCTGTTTCCCGCCTGGTCCGTGCCGTCCCAGGTAATTGAGGGAGCGCGGCCTGTCCAGCTCCAGGTTTTTACGGTTTGACCCCGGGCGTTGGCAAGGGACGCTTCCCATTCGTCGTTTCCGTCGGTGCTCAGGCTAAAGGGAATATAATCCCGCCTGCCGTCCCCGTTAGGCGAAAAGATTGTATAGGGTGCCGACAGATCCGCCCTGGGCGCCTGGGTATCCAGAATAAAGGGCAGGGATTCGGCGCTTGGCTGATTCCCCTGCACGTAACTCAGTTCTATCTTTGCCGTGTAGGCGCCGTCCGGAAGGGGGCTCCGGCCCGCGGCCCCGGCGGAAGGCGCCGGCGATCCGTCCCAGCTGATCGAGGCGGGGGGAGCGCCGCGGCCTTCAAAGGCGCGTACAACGCGTTTCGCGCTGTCCAGTATATCTATCCTGTAGCCGGTGATTCCGTCTTTTACCTGAATTTGGGGATTAAGACTAATCGTATCCTTTACCCTGTCTCCGTTAGGCGAAAAAGCCCGCGAATCGGTGATGAGCATTACCGGCGTATCCGCCGTGCTCAGGGTAAAGCGCGCCTGGTTGGAACGCCCCGTATTTCCCGCCTGATCCGTGGCGTAAAGTTCATAGGTATAGTCGCCGTCCGCGGCGAAGGTTCCCGCGTCCCCGTGGCCGTCCCAGCTGACGGAAGCGGGCGGCGTTCCGTTAAAGCGGAAACTCCGCACCGCCCGTTCACCCGGAGCCCCGGCCGCCCGTTTTATGTCGCCACTCCAGACAAGCTCATTGGAACCTTCCTGGTTCAGAACCATTTCATCCTGCTTGCCGTCGTTGTCCGGCGAGAAGGCGCTGTACCCGGCGCGGACGCTTGCCCGGGGCGGAGTCACATCAAGATTGAAATTCGGAGAAAGGGCGGTGGACGTATAACCGTTGCGGTAATTAACCGCGAGTTCCGCCTGATACACCCCTTCGCTTAAAAGCGCGCCCTGATCGTTCCTGCCTTCGTACTCAAGCCGTTCGGGAACGCTCGCGCTGCCGCCGGTATTGCCGCCGCTGATTGTCCGCAATACAACGCCCCGCGTATTCCGAATATTTACCGACCATCCGGTAATTCCCTCCTTTACGGGGACCGAAATATCCATCATCACCGTGTCTTTGATTCCGTCCCCGTTGGGGCTGAACCAGGCGTCGGAGATAAAGAGATTCACGCTGGGCTGTATGGTGCTTACCACGATGTTGTCAAGGCTTGCGCTTTCGGTGTTCTGCGCCTTGTCCGTGGCGGAGATTCTGAAACTGTAAACGCCGTCGGGGACAATAAGACCGGAATCGTCCTTCCCGTCCCAGACAAGGGCCCCGGGGCTTCCGGCCGCCGGCTCAAAGTTCCGCACCCTGCCGCCGGCCGCGTCGTAAATGCCGCTTTCCCATTTGTCCTCTTCGGAACCCTCGGGAGTAATGACAAGGGTATCCTTGTTGCCGTCGCCGTCGGGGCTGAAGATGCGGTCGGCCCCGCTCAGGGCCGCTATTGAAACCAGGGGCGGCGTATTGTCAACAACCGCTTCGTAAACGGGGCTGGTTGAGGTATTGTCGTTGTCATCGGCGGCGGTAATTGTAAAGAAGTACCTTCCGTCGGGGGCAAGTTCGCCCGAATCGAGCATACCGTCCCAATGGAAATAGCCGGGAACCTCCACGCCGGACTTTACCTCACGGATGCGGTTAATCAGGTTCCGCACACCCTGTGTTTCCGGGCGCAGTTCCTTGTTGCGGTAGGTCCGCGCCACGGCGCCGCTTTCGTCCTTTATTTCCATCACCCAGCTCTCTACATAACGCGAGTCTGTAATGGAAACCGGGAATTCAAGATTATCCGTCCTGCCGTCGTTGTTAGGCGAAAAAAAGGCGGTTTCCGGGTAGTCTATACTAATGGCCGGCGGCCTTTTGTCCAGGACTCCGACAGACCATGTCGCGCCAAGGCCCATTGCGTAAATATCGTTGTAAAGAGGCTTCATCGCCGTGTTAATCGCGAGATTCCCGTCCGAGGGGAGCCGTCCGCCGGCGATGCGCTTTCCGCCCGACGGGAGGATAATGTCTACCCCTATTCCCACCGAAGGAACAGCCGGAAAGCCGGCGCCCTCGGCAAGTTCCCTCGCGTTAAGACCGGAAGCGCCGGGCCAGGATGTGGAAACGGTGATAATCTCCGCGATGGTGATGTTAAGCCCCAGCTTGGCGATCATGCTGGCGTAGGGAAAATAAACCAGCGAGGGAAAACCCAGGTCCCCCGCCATGTTGATAACCAGCGGGTCCCGCTTTCCGCCTTCCCCTTCAACGCGGAGAAGGTCAAAGGAGACTCCGCCTATAGGGGTAAACCAGGTGGGCGCCCAGCTCTTGCCCAGGGAACGCAGTACCGCCCCCCAGGTGAAATTTCTGAGGAAGCCCAGATTCCCCATATTGTAACGAAAGCCAAGATCCGCCGAAAGCGTCCAGCCCTGGCCTATTCCGAAATTCAGTCCGGCGCCCAGGGACATGCCGGGGTGGATTTCCTTTGCCGCGTTCAGATTGCCCCCGAAGACGGTTCCCGTAGGGAAGCTGTCAAAGGAGCTGTTAAGGAAATGAAGGGAACCGCCGAAGGCCCCGTATTTTGAAGGAAAGAGCATGCCGAATTCAATGGAATTACCGTAACCCTTCTCGTCGCCGAAGCCGGCAATGCCCAGGTAGCCCGCGTCAAAAACAATCCTCTGGGCGTTCCCGCCCTGGGCGGGGTTCAGCCTGCTTGCCGGCGCTCCCCCCTGGGTGGTGGTAAAGCCCCCGGGGCCCGCCAAATTCGGGGCGTAAAGATCGGGAACCGCGTCGGCCCCGAAGGGCGAAACCGGAACATCGGCGGCCGCGAAACCGGCCGCGCCGCAGGCAAAAAGGCAAGCCAGCGTGACTTTGGACAGGTTTTTTCTTATTGATTTCAGCATACCTTCTATAATAAATGAAAAAGCCGAAACTGTCTAGAAAACACGATGCCCCTGGGGATAAACGTAATGGTTTTCCCGGTAGTATATTTTTTCGAAAA
>JAISAK010000282.1 GCA_031266695.1 Treponema sp. | reverse complement strand
CAGGAGTGGAAAGCCGCCGTTCTCTTGCCTGTAGAATCCGTCTCCACAGCCTTGCAGTCTGTTCCGCCGGGGAATTCCAGAGTCATTCACGGCGGCTTTGCACTCCTGTGGGAAAGTCATGTGTTTCATTCGTGGTGCAAGAGGCAGAATCTATTACCATGAATGTCTTTTTTTACAATAGGTAAGAGGCCGAGACATAAAAAGGCGGCGGGGACACCGGAAAATTACAGGCCCGGTAAATCGCCGAGGTTCCGGACTATTGCCGCGGGCCGCAGGCCCCGCAGCCGCGGGTCAGCCTCCCTGAGCCGCAGGGAACGGCCGTCTCCGGCGAACAGCACGCCCCGAAATCCGGCCGCGGCGGCGCCCGCTATGTCCGAAAGCATATCATTCCCGACAAAGAGACAAGCCCCGGGGTCAATACCCCGCGCCTCAAGCCGCCCGGCCGCCGCGTTAAAGAGGCGCGGAGAGGGCTTGGCCTCTCCCCATTCGAAGGACCAGATAAGCAGTTCGGGATCAAAGCCGAGTTCCCCGGGGGACACGCCGAAGAAAGCCTCAAAGAGGAGGGGCGTGAAAAACTGGGCGTTGGAAATAATACCCAGAACGCAGCCGGCTTTTTTCAGAGCCCTTATGGCGTCCTCCGCGCCCGGCATGGGGCCCGAGGGATTTACCGCAAGTTCATAGCGGAGGGCAAGTTCCCTGCCTGCCGGATCGGAGCACCGGTTCTTTTCTCCGCCGCCCCCGGTTTTGTCCGCCCCTTTCCGTTCCCGCAGAAAATCCGTCCAGATTTCATCCACCCGGACTTCCGGCCATTGGGTTTTTCCGGCGGCTTCCCGGTGTATCGCGGCCACCCTGCCGCGGAAATACGCGCGCAGATCCTCGCCGGAAAGGGCCGGCGCGCCGCCGGACGCGGGCAGGGTCAGGCCGGGTACCACGTTTTCTCCCGTACCGATATCGCCCGCGGCGGAGCAAAAGAGCGTACCGTAAACGTCGAAAAGGCATGCCCGGACGCCGCCGCGCCGGGAAGCCCCGCCCCCGGACACAAGCTCTTCCCAGCCGGGGGGAAGGGGCGGCGGCGGAAGGGGTTTCAGCAGAGCCTCTTTCCGGATAAGCTCGACAAGCCGGCGGCGCTCCGCTTCATCCACAACTCATTCCAACAAGGGAAAGGCGCAGGGGATCCAGGTAGAGATCCAGAAGAACGGTTTTTTCGATTTTTTGCTTTACCGGGCAATCCATAACCGACCGGTAGATTTCGAGCAGAACCTTTAGGATCCGTTCCCTGCCGTATTTTTCGGCAATTATTTTCCGGTTGGCTTCTATAAGGCCTTCATCGGCTTCATAGTTCCCAAGCCGTTCCAGCAGAGGATTCGCCCGGAACACATCATCCTTTGCCATCCGGTTTGCGCAGAGAACGCGGATAATTGATTCCTGAATTTCCTCGTCAAGGCGTCCGAAATCCAGGGAGGAACGGCTGCCGAGATCGTCCATCATTATCCGTATAAAATAAGGCGGCATTTTTATCCCAAAGGAACCGTAAACACCGGTTATGGCGTCTTCCATTTTTTTTCTGAGACTGCCGATGGAAATATAATCCGACGGAATTTCCAGGGATGAATAGAGGCCGTCGAAGCGCACCCCCTCCTCCTCGAAATCCCTGCAAACATAATCAATGCGCCGGCCGACAAGCCCCCGTCCCGCGGTCCAGGGTTCAAGAAAGGAAAAACCGAAACCTTCCTTGACCGAGGTGGTAAGGGCGCAAACCGAGCTGCCCAAAAGTTCCGGCAGGCTGTGTTTCAGCCCCAGATCAAATTCCACCGGAAGGCCAAGCTCCGCCGCAAGATCGACCCAGCGGCGGTATTGGGCCGTGTCTTTTTCCGAAGGCGGCAGGGTAAAGGCTACCGTTCTTCCCGGCGGGATAAAGATGGAAAGGAGCAGCGCTTCGCCGATGTTCTTGCGCCTGATTGCCCTTACCGGATAGAGATAGCGGGTACGCTCCGGCGACGGTACAGCCTTCACCGGGGAAACTTCATTGGGAATAAGATGCAGCCCTTCGGTTTGAAGCCCCGCGCGGTGAAGGTAAAAATAATCCCTTGAGTTGATAACTCCGTAGTGGCAGTTCTCCGGATATTCGGCGCTGCCCGTATACACATCGGGCCTGAAATCCTCGGCCAGATCGTGATTCTGCAGGAAAAGCCTTACTCCCCGGTCAAGGAGAATTTTAAGGGCGGGAAGGAGCAGGGAATTTTTCTGAATGAGGGGATTATGCACATGGACAACATCGGCCGCTTCCCCCCAGCGTTCTTCCATCGCGCGGATTATCGCCAGGGCAAGCGTTTCCGCGTCCGCGGCCGTCGCCGAAGCTTCCACACGGGCCCGGTCAGGCCTGTCATAGCTCAGGGCTTCAATCAGGGCAAAGGGAAAATCCACATCTCCGCCGGGTTTTTCCCCGGCAAGGAGCAGCAGTTCCACCCCCGCTCCGGCCAGGGCCCGGGCCTGGTTAAAAAGCACGGAAGTAACCCCGCCCCGTCTCAGATGGTAGTGAACCAGAGCAATCCTCAAGCTTTACCCCCTCTAGCAGTGTAGAGTATGTTTTTCCGGTGGACAAGAGCAAAATTTAAAAAGACACGCAAGATAATAGGCTCTGCTCTGCCCCGCGGCGCGCCGCTCAACCTGAAGGCTTCGCGCCTATATTCGAAGCGGCAGTCGTTATTGGGCGCCGGGTGCGGTCACTTTTGTTGAATTAACGCCCCTTCACGGGGCG
>JAISAK010000232.1 GCA_031266695.1 Treponema sp. | reverse complement strand
CGGGCTACGCGGTGGAGATCTACGATCGCTGGGCTTATAATCACGGCGTCGGAGACGTGGAACGGGAAAAATTCCGGGATGTCTTCAAAATTGCCGCCATGCTCCACGACGTCGGAAAGGTTGCCATCTCGGATACGATTCTCAAAAAACCCGGCCGTTTTACCCCCGAAGAATACCTCATCATGCAGCACCATACCATCTACGGGGCCGGCCTTTTTGAAGATCCCCAGTCGCCGATGGATATTATCGCCAGGGATATTGCCTTTACCCACCATGAAAACTGGGACGGTACGGGCTATCCGGGCTGGGTGGATCCCATTACCGAGGCCGTTATCAAGGCCGGCAGGGACGGCAAGCCCCTGGGCAAGAAGGGTGAGGAGATTCCCCTGACCGGCCGCATTGTCGCCATTGCCGATGTTTTTGACGCCCTCTGCTCAAAACGGGTCTACAAGGAACCCTGGACCGAGGAACAGGTACTGTCGGAAATACGCCAGCTTTCGGGCACCAAATTCGAGCCCGAACTGGTTGATGTTTTTTTTGAGATTCTTCCCAGCATCAAGCAGATTCAGAACCTGTATCCGGAACATTAGGCTTGTCCGGCAGGCGGGCTCCGGCCTTTACCGGCCGCCTATTTGAGCCGCGCCATAATCCGGGCGAAAATTTCATCAGCCTCCGCCGGATCTTCCCCGGTGGTTTCGGGTTTGTGGTATTCGACAAGGTGTTTGGGTATTTCCTCAAGGAAGGGCGAAGGGGCGCGGTCAAGGGTTTCCCGGAGTTTGCGCCGTTTTTGGCAGCTTGTGATGTAAAGTTTTTCCCTTGCCCTGGTAAGAGCCACGTAAAAAAGCCGGCGTTCCTCCTCGACGCTGCCTGCCTCGTCCCCGCCTTCGGAAAGGCTTTTTTCATGGGGAATAAGGTCCTTTTCCGCGCCGGCAATAAAGACCACCGGAAACTCAAGGCCCTTTGCCGCGTGGATGGTCATAATGTTGGCCTTGCCTTCATTGTCGTCTTCGCCGTCGTCCCGGGTAATAAGGCTGATCCGGTTAAGCCAGGGGTAAAGGCCCGCGTCAAGGTTATCGGGGTCCTTTTCCCAGTTTTCGATCATTCGGATAAAGTATTCGATATTGGCGAATTTCCAGCGGGCTTTTTTTTCATCCCTGTTGTGTTCGGCCACAAGATAACTCCAGTAGTCGATGCTGTCCGTCAGGGAGCGAACCTTCTGCGAGAGGGCCCAGCGCGCGCCGGGCGCCGATTTGCGCTCAAGAATTTCCCGCCTGAAAAATTCAATCTGATTCATGAAATCCTCAAGATCGTTGTGGATATGTTTGTCCTGAAAAAGCCCCTGCTGTCCGCCGGATTGGGCGTAACGGAGCCGTTCCAGGGCGTTCCAGAGGCTGGTATGGTTCCGCTTCGCAAAATCCCCCAGGCCCGCCACCGTGGTTCTGCCTATGCCCCTGCGCGGGGTGTTGATAATCCGCAGAAGGTTGACGTCGTCGTCCGGGTTCGCTATCACCCTCAGGTAGGAGAGGATATCCTTGATTTCCCGGCGCTGGAAAAAACTGGTTCCCCCGGAAACCTTGTAGGGAATGTCCGCCGCGAGGAAGGCTTCCTCGATGTTACGCGCAAGGCTGTTGGTTCTGGTAAGTATGCCGAAATCCTGGTATTTGCGGCTTTCCATGATCGAAAGGTGCCGGATTTGGGAAGCGATAAAGTCCGCCTCGGCGCTTTCGTTTTCCGGGTAAAAAAGCTCTATGGGCTTTCCTCCGTCCCTGCCCGACCACAGGGTTTTTTCCTTCCGGCGCGTGTTATGCGAAATGACGCCGTTGGCCGCCTCCAGGATGGTGGTGGTTGAACGGTAGTTCTGCTCCAGCTTTATTTCGGTTACGCCGGGAAAGTCCTTTTCAAAAAGGAGGATGTTTTCGTAATTCGCGCCGCGCCATGAATAGATGGACTGATCGTCGTCGCCCACGACGCAAATATTGCGGGGCCCCGCGCTGTTTGCGCCGCCCCCCCGGGCAAGCATCTTCACAAGGCGGTATTGGACAAGGCTTGTGTCCTGGAATTCGTCAACCATGATGTAACGGAAACGCTCCCGAAAGCTTTCCAGAACCTCCGGGTATTTTTCAAACAGTTCCAGGGGCAGGGTTAGAAGGTCGTCAAAGTCAACCGAATTGTAAACCCTGAGCCCCTGCTGATAGGCTTCGTAGACCGGTTCCCAATCGTTTCTGCCGCTTAAATCGGCAATTTCGGAAGCGTTTCCCCTCCAGTCAAGAAGGCCCGTCTTTATGCCGGAAAAAATCTGCCCCAGGACGTAGAGGTCGGCCTTGAGGGAAGCCTTGTGACATTCGCGGAGGCTTTCCTTGATAAGGGACTGCCGGTCGACTTCGTCGTAGACGGAAAAATTTTTTCTCAAGTCCAGCAGTTCCGCTTCTTCCCGCAGTATCTTGAGTCCGAAGGAGTGGAAGGTGCTCACCGTCAGGTTCTGCAGTTTTTTTCCGGTAAGATCCTTGACCCGGGTTTCCATTTCCCTGGCCGCCTTGTTGGTAAAGGTAAGGGCAAGTATGGCCATCTGGGGAATACCCTTTTCCAGCATGCGGGCAATGCGGTAGGTGATGACCCTTGTTTTTCCCGATCCCGCGCCCGCCAGGATCAGCACCGGCCCTTCAAGGGTATTCACCGCCTGAAGCTGGGGGCCGTTGAGCTCGGCTTCGATGTTCAGTTTTGACAAGACAACTCCAGCAGGCCGGCAAGGGCCCTTGCCGCCCTGCACCGGTGGCTGATCAGGTTTTTTTCTTCTTCGGACAGTTCCGCCACGGTTTTTCCCCGCCCGG
>JAISAK010000129.1 GCA_031266695.1 Treponema sp. | reverse complement strand
ATGGTGGACGGCTGGTAGAACCGCGCTGGGTTAGCGCCCAGTACCTTGTAAAGTCTAAAAAGATTCGTTAAGAGAAACCGCAAAGGACGCCAAGGCAAAACCCTGGGGATTTTGTCAGTTTACGCAGAGAACGCAAAGAAAGAAAACCAAGGGAAAATCTTTGAGAACTTTGCGTATGCTTTGCGTCCTTTGCGTTAAATTCTTCATCGAGTTAACCTGCAAATTAGTGTTTACAAGGTACTAGGCCGGGGAGGATCACTTTTTGCGGATCACGTCAAAACCGCAGTAGGGAACAAGCGCCCTGGGTATGCGTACCGAGCCGTCGGCCTGCTGAAAATGTTCCAGGATAGCGATAATGCCCCGGGAAACCGCCAGGGCCGTTCCGTTGAGCATGTGAACGAACTTGTTTTTTCCGTCAACGTCTTTGTACCGGATATTGAGGCGGCGCGCCTGATAGTCGGTACAGTTGGAGGTGGAGGTAACTTCGCCCCATTCGCCGCCGTTGCGGCCCGGCATCCAGGCTTCAAGGTCCCATTTGCGGTAGGCCGGCGCGCCAAGGTCGCCGGTACAAGTATCGACCACCCGGAAGGGGATATTCAGTCCTTCAAAAATTTCTTCCTCGATGGAACGGAGCTCCCCGTGGAATCTGTCTGAATCTTCGGGAAGGCAGAGTATAAACATCTCCAGTTTGGTAAACTGGTGTACGCGGTAAAGGCCCTTGGAGAACTGACCCGCCGCGCCGGCCTCGCGGCGGAAACAGTGGGAAAGCCCCGCCATTTTCAGGGGAAACTCTTCCCGGGGAAGCGTCATATCGGAGTAATAGCCGCCCAGGGTGATCTCCGCGGTTCCCACAAGGCAGGCGTCTTCCCCTTCAAGGGTATAGACATTGGATTCGTCCCCCCGGGGGTTAAAGCCTATGCCTTCAAGAATATCCGCCCTGGCAATATCGGGCGTGATAAAGGGGGTAAAACCTTTTCTTTGCAAAATATCCAGGGCATAACGCGTCAGGCCAAGCTCAAGGAAGACCCCTTCGTTTTTCAGGTAATAAAATTTCGTCCCCGAAACTTTCGTGGCCCTGTCAAAATCAAGGATGTCAAGATCCTGGCCGAGCTTAACATGATCGAGGGGTTCAAAACTGAATTTCGCCGGCTCTCCTGTCCGCTTTACCTCAAGGTTGTCCGTATCCGTTTTTCCCACCGGCGCGTCGGGATGCGCCATATTCGGAATACGCCGGGCTTCCGCCTCAAGATTTTTCTCCGTTTCGGCAAGCTCCGCCTCGCAGGAGGCGATTCCTTCCTTGAGTTTCTTCCCTTCCTCGATAAGGGCGTTCCGCTGTTCCTGCTCAAGCCGGGCTTTCATGGCGGCCGCGTTGGCGTTCCGCTTCTGCTGCAGAGACTGGAGGCGGGTTGTAAGTTCGGTCCGCTTGTTATAAAGGCGAACCACCGCCTCCGCGTCGGCCTTCATAAAACGGTCGGCGATGTTTGCCATTACGGCCTGAAGGTTTTCAACGATAAACCGGTAATCCAACATAGTTTTAGTGTACAATAAAGAAAAGAAACACGGCAAGACAGCGTTCAGGGATCTGCCGATTTCCCCAGGATGTACTTGACAAGCTGGGCGCGTTCCGAATTCGGATTAAGTTTCAGGCCTTTTTTGAGATCCTCATAGGCAAGGCGCAGCTTTTCTTCGCTGCAGCTGTCCGCCCCGCTTTTGAGGTATACCTCGGCCCGGTCAAAATACGCTTCGGCGTCGGCGGGATTTAAATGAATAACATTGCTGTAATGCTCTATAACCAAATCATAGTCATCTTCGGTTATTGCCATCAGCCTCTCCTTCGCCCCGATCCCCGGAATTGCGGTTTCGGGACTTCTGAACCGCTAAAAGCTTCTTCGAAATAGACAAAATAAAATCCTGGTTTTCCGGGCTCAGATTAATAAAATCCTTGCAAAAATCATCAAGCTTAGTGTCTTTGTCCTGAAACATATTCCACCTTGTTTTAAACGAAAATTGTTTATCGTTAATCGAAATTATATATATCGTTTTTCGAATTAGTCAACAGAAGCCGCTTAAAAAAGGAAGATTTACCTCTAAGTCGAAAAAGTAAAAGAGTGAAGAAAAAGTCCTGCGGACTTTTCTCGGGTTTTTTCAAAAAAAATATTAATATTATTGTATTAATCTTAAATTTGTGGTATGAAATAATTAAATGGGGTTATCAATCAGTTCCCGGTTAAAATCAATCCGCAAATTCCTGAAATTGTCCCAAAAGGAATTTTCCAAAGGTATTTATATCAGCCAAAGCTACTATAACGAGATTGAGCAGGGAAGAAGGAAAATCAATGATCGCATTATTGAACTTGTGGCGACAGAATATGGCGTCAACAAGGACTGGATTAAAAACGCCAAAGGTGATATGTGGAGCAAAGCCCCGCCGAACGTCAGGCTGGAACAGATGATAGCAATTTTCAACGAATTAGACGAATCTTTTCAGAATTATGTCCTGCTGCAGACCAGAGAGCTCCTGAAGATGCAGAACCAGCGCTCCTAAGAGCCCGTTGTGCCGGGAATTTTGGGAGAAGGGCGTTTTTTAAGCGAAATCGAATAAAGGATCACCGCCGTCCATATCAGGGCGAAGGCGGCGTAATTTCTGGCGGGGAAGGATTCGCCGAATACAAGAATTCCCAGGAAAAATTGAAAGGTGGGGGAAATAAACTGAATGAATCCCATAGCGGAAAGGGGCAGCCTCTGCGCTCCCAGGCCAAAAAGGTACAAGGGCAGAGTCGTCGCCAGGCCAATCGAAGAAAGCAGAAGCCACGAGGAAACGCCCAGCCCGCTTAGATCGGAAAAATTTCCGTAGGGGAAAAAGAGCAGCGCCAACCCCAGGGGGCCGGCGACAAGGGTTTCCGCTCCGAGGGATTCCAGGACGGAAAGGGAAATTTTCTTTTTAAGAAGGCCGTAGAAACCAAAACTCAGGGCAAGGCCCAGGGAAATCCAGGGCGGCGCGCCCGAAAGAAAGGCCATAAGCAGCACGCCGAGGGAACCAACTCCAAAGGCCGTCCACTGCAGGACGCCAAGGCGTTCCTTGAAAAAAATAAGCCCCAGGATAATTGAAACCAGGGGGTTGATATAGTATCCCAGAGACGCTTCGATAGTGTGTCCCCGGTTCACCGCCCAAATATAAAGCCCCCAGTTAACCGAAATTGTCAGGGCCTCTAAAATCAACAGGAGGGCCTTCGTTTTATTTCTGAACAGCGCAAGCCAGGCGGTATTTTTCATGCCCAGGAGAAGGAGGCTTACCAGCACAAGGGAGAAAAGAATCCTGAACGCAAGAATGTGCAGAGGCGTGACAAAGGCCAGGAGTTTCCAGTAAAGGGGCAGTATACCCCAGAGACTATAGGCCAGTACGGCGCTGATGACGCCCCTGCCGAAGGGTGAAAAGATCATAATTCAGGATATACCAAAGGCGGTTTTTTTTGTAGTATATAAATATGGACATACTTACCCTCGGTAATGAGCTGCTCAGACAGAAAGCGGAACCGGTGGAAAAAATTGACGCCGACCTGGTCAAGACGGTCCGGCAGATGCTGGATATCCTTGAAGGAGCCAGGGGAATCGGCCTTGCCGGACCCCAGATAGGCTGCATGAAGCGAATCTTTGTGATACATATCGAAGGAGATATCCCCAGGGTTTTTATTAACCCTTCGATTATAGAAACGTCCCAGGAGACCATGAAGTACGAGGAAGGCTGTCTCTCGCTTCCCGGTATATGGGCGGATGTAGTGCGGTCAAAGAGCGTGAAGGTTCAGTCCTGGAATGAACGGGGCCGCCCCTTTACCCTGGAGGCCGAGGGGATCCTCGCGCGGGCCATTCTTCACGAATACGATCACCTCGAAGGGGTGCTTTTTATCGATCGCCTTTCGGAGTCGAAGAGGAAACGGATTCTCGCCAGGCTGGACAAACAGGCGAAGGTCTGATGAGGATACTCTTTGCGGGAAGCCCCGGTATAGCGGTCCCTTCCCTGGAAGCGCTTTTTACCCTGGCCGGAACGGACGGCGGTTTTGAACTGGCCGGGGTGCTTACCAATCCGGACAGTCCCAGGGGACGGCGCGGAACGCCGGAACCGACCGAACTGGGCGCCGCGGCGGAACGGCTTTCGGTACGGCGCACGGAGGCGGGGAAGCCGCCCGTTCCGGCGCTTAAACCCGCAAAACTTGACGCCGCGGCACGGGAAGCGGTCTCGGCGCTGAAGCCGGATCTCCTGGTTTCCTTTGCCTACGGCCGCATCTTCGGGCCGAAATTTCTGGCCCTGTTTCCCCTGGGGGGAATCAATATTCATCCGAGCCTGCTCCCCAAATACCGGGGCGCGGCTCCCATTCCCGCGGCCATTCTGAACCGGGAAAGTCTTACCGGCCTTAGTATCCAGAAGCTTGCGGCGGAAATGGACAGCGGGGATATTCTTGCGCGGGAAAACATTCTCCTTAACGGAAGGGAGACCGCCGCCGTCCTCGGAAAAACCGTGGCGCGGAAGGCCGCGGAGCTTTTGCCCCGCGTTCTCGGCGCGCTGGCCGCCGGAACCGCGGAGTCCCTGCCCCAGAATCACGGGGAGGCGACCTACTGTTTTCCCATTCCGAAGGAAGAGGGCCTTATCGACTGGAGCGGGAGCGCGGCTGAAATTGACGCCCGCATCCGCGCCTTTGATCCCTGGCCCCGGACCTGGACCATCCGGGAAGGGCAGCGGCTCCTTATACTCAGGGCCGAAGTTCCGGATGGTCTTCCCTCCGCGGAGGTGCCAGGCACGGTTTTGGGCGTAGACAAGCAGCGGGGGATACTGGTACAAACGGGAGAAGGTATCCTTGCCGTACAGGAACTCCAGTACGGGGCGAAAAAGGCTCTGGACTGGAAAGTCTTTCTGAACGGCTCCCGGAATTTTATCGGCTCCCGGCTTGGCGCCTAGGAGTTTGTTGCGCTTCGCGCGTAAAACCGTATAAATATTCACAAAGTGAATATTTATACTTTACAAACTCCAAAAACACGCCGGATAATCGGGATTTTTTGCATAAATATGCAAAAAATCCACAAATGCAACAGGCTGCTAGGAGGGGAGGCGGTTTCAAAGAGGCTATATGGGTTTTTTAAAATTTGATTTAAATTCGATAGAAGGTTATGTATCGGACCACCTGAAACTTTTTCTTTCAATGGCGGCGGGGAGTCTGGTTTTTGTAGGTCTTATCGCCGTATCCATCTTTTTTATCGCCGTTCGCGGCGCCGAACAGACTATGGTTCCCGAAGTCCGGGGAAAAGAATTGACCGAGGCCCTGCTTGAACTCCAGGTAAAGGAACTCTATCCCCGGATACAGCTTCGCTATTCCCAGTCGTCCCTGGACAAGGGCCTTATTCTGGAACAGGAGCCTAAATCCGGGACCATTGTCAAAGCCGGCCGGCGTATACGCCTTGTGGTAAGCCAGGGAGTGATAATAAACAAGGTTGAAAATTATATCGGCAGGAATATCGACGAGGTTCGCGTGGATCTCCAGACTCTTTTTACGCCGGCCGGAGGAGGCCTGGCCCTTCTTTCCCTTAAGGAACCTCTTATGTACGAGTACTCGACGGAAGCGCCGGGTACTATCCTTCAACAGAATCCGGAAGCGGGAACCGATATTTCCGGGCCCGGAACCCTGGAATTTGTGGTAAGCCAGGGACAGGAAAACGCCAGGATCACCGTGCCCCTGTTTACGGGCCTTTCAATCGCGGAAGCCCTGGAACAGATAGGCCGGGCGGGGGTTGATTTCCGTTTTACCATCCGGGAAACGAGGGAAGGGGAAACGCCGGAGACCGTTGTTTACCAGCAGCCGGCGGCGGATACGGTGATTTCCGCGGATACTCCGGTTCAGATTACCGTAAACTCTCCCGAAACCGCGGCCGGGGGAGAGGTGTACCGGCTTTTCCGTTATACGATACCGGAGAATCCCTATCCCCTTTCGGTACGCCTTGAGGCGCTGCTTCCTTCGGGGGAGAGGATTCTCCTTATCGGCGTTGAATATCCCGGCGGCGAATTTACCGTTCCCTATAAACTCCCCGTAGGTTCAACACTGATTCTTTCCATGCTGAACCGCGAAATCCACCGCGAAACCGTTAACCCCCGGACGGAAGACCTGTCTCCTGAGCAGTTGTAGAACGGAGGTGCCCGGCCTGCGCGGCGGCCTCCCGGCAGCGGGCAAGGGGGAATTCCGCCTGGCGCAGGAATGTTTCCGTTTCCTCCGAAAGGGCGCGGCCTGAAACCGCGAAAAAGCGCACGGAAGAACCGAGCTGTTTCAGCAGTTTTCGTCCGGCCCTGTACTCCGCTAAACCCCGGGTAAGAACCGAACGGTACAGGGGGTTTTCCCTCAGCGCCGGAATTATTTTTTCGCCGCAGAGTTTTTCGATAAAGGCGGAATCGCTCAGCATAACGGTTGGCCGCAGGGCCTGGGCCGCGGAGAGAAAGGCGCCTTCTTCTTCGGCGGGCTCCGCACAGGACGGAAAGGCGACGAGGGAGCCGCTCATTACCGCCGCAAGCAGGCCCAGCAGGTATTCCCGGCATTGCGCCAGGGGTACAAGGGGAAGCATCCGATCCCGGGGGTACAGCCTTGTCGGGAGCAGGCAGGCCGCGGCGCCGGCAATAAGGCTTTGGCCGGAGATCTCTTCAAAGTCCGCCGGCCCTTCGCCCCGGATCGCGACAAGCGCCGGATCGCCGCCCTCCCTTGCGGGGAACCGGAAGTCCGCCGGGGGATTCCTGAAGGGCAGTTTTTTTGCCACCCCGTGAAGGGCCGCGGTAATAAAGGTATCCTCCGTTTTTCCGCGCCGGACCTTGCCGCTCCTTCCGCGTGTCTCCGGGCTGTCGATAAAAATCCGGGGAATTCCGGGCATAAAGCCGCCGAGCTTCGCGCCGAATTTTCCGCCGGCGCAGATTGCCGAAACACGGGCGTATTCCGCAAGGCGCCGGATTTCTTCGATATCCAAATCCGCGGAAACCGGCAGCACAACGGCGCCGGCCCTGGCGATTCCGAAAAAAGCCGCCGCCCAGTCCGGAGAATTTTCCGAGAGAAGCAGCGCCCGATCCCCCGCCTTGACGCCAAGGCCCAAAAGAAGCGACGCGAATTGCCGCGCGCGAATCTCCAGGAGGCGGTATGTCAGGGGACGGTATATTCTGCCGTCCCGGTAGGTTTCAAAGGCGACACGGTTTTTGTATTTTACCGAAGCGCGGGTACACAGTTCGGCCAGGGTTTTTTGCGAAAGATGGATCATGGTTATATTATATACAAAAAAGGCATGCAAGGTAATATATCATACCCCAAGGCTTTGCCTGCCCGGCTCCTATGTTCCTCAACTTTGT
>JAISAK010000018.1 GCA_031266695.1 Treponema sp. | reverse complement strand
AAATATCGGCTTTATTATAAACACGACGGATGTAACCGAAATCATTGAACAGCAAAAAAAGACAGCGGAACAGAAGATCCTGCTGGACACCATTTTTTCCGCGTCGCCGGATCTTATCTGGTACCGCAACTTAAACGGAAATATCCTTGCGGCGAATCCCCGTTATGCTTCATTAAGCGGCAGAGATTCCAAAGACCTTGTCGGAATGATGGAAGAAGATCTGATTCCGGCGGAACATATTCCCTTCTACCAGGAAAGCAGCCGGAAGGTGCTTGAAAAGCGCGGCCCCTCTTACTTTGAACAGCGTCTTGAGTTTGCGGACGGGCATATGGAAATTCTTGATACGGTACTGACGCCCATTTCGAGCGACGGCGGGAGTGAGGTTACGGGCATTCTTGGATTTGCGCGGGATGTCAGCGCCCGGGTGCATATTGAAAAGGAGCTTCGTGAAACCCAGAAAGAACTTGAAAAGACAGTCCGCGAGGCAAATCTGGCAAACGAGCACAAAAGTTTTTTTCTTGCGCGGATGAGTCACGAAATCCGTACGCCCATGAACGCGATTATCGGCATGACCGGCATTGTCAAGAAGAAGCTTGGCGCCGAAAGGCTGGACCTTGGCGACATCAATATCAACATCGGACAGATAGAAACATCAAGCCAGCATCTGTTAAATCTTCTCAATGACATACTCGACATTTCAAAAATTGAGGCCGGCAAGATCGAACTTTCCCCGGAGACCGTCGATCTGCTCAAGCTGTCCGGTGCGGCAGAAACAATAATAAGGCCCCGCTGCGAAGAAAAAAACATCAGCTTTGAAGTTCTTTTCGACCTTCCCCCCGATAAGGTTTATCAGGCCGATCCCCTGCGGCTGCGCCAGGTACTGATAAACCTTCTCGGCAATGCGGTAAAATTCACTCCCGAGGGCGGGAAAATTTTCTTTACCGTGGCCCGCCGGGAAAGCGGCGGGGAAAAGGCCCGGGTTGATTTTTTGGTCCGCGATACGGGTATAGGCATTCCCGGCGAAGCCGTCGATTCACTTTTCCGGCCCTTTGAGCAGGTGGGCAAAGACACGTCCCGAAAATACGGCGGTACCGGCCTTGGGCTTGCCATCAGTCAGAGCATTATCCGGCTTTTCGGCAGTGACATCAGGGTAAAAAGCAAACTCGGCGAGGGAAGCGAATTCAGCTTCAGTCTGTTCCTCTCCGAAAACGATCCGGAAGAAAAAGAGAAAATTGACTTCGACAACGCCGGGGGCAGGCTGAAAGGCAGAAGAGCTCTCCTTGTTGACGACGTTGCCATAAACCGGATTATCACCATCAATCTGCTGGAATCAACGGGCCTTGAAATTGACGAGGCCGATGACGGCGACAGCGCCCTTGAGATCTTCAAGAAGGCTCCGGAAAATCATTACGATATTATTTACATGGATATACAAATGCCCCGGATGAACGGCTATGAAGCGGCTGAAGCCATTCGCGCCCTTAACCGGAGCGACGCGAAAACCGTGCCCATAGTGGCGCTTACCGCAAACGCCTTTAAGGAAGATATCGACAGGGCCCTTGGCAGCGGCATGAACGCGCACCTTGCCAAGCCCATGGACCCGGACAAGGCGCTGGAGGTAAGCTTCCGGCTGTTGGGATAAGCCGGCCCATCATACTTTCTCACAAGGAGTAATCATGAAACTTTTCCGTTTACCGGCCCTTCCGGCCCTGGTTCTTATTTTTGCCGGGGCGGGACTCTACGCCCAGGCTCTTGCGGATGAAACGGGGCGAAGGCCGCCGGTTTCCGCCGGTTCCACCGCCGGAGAAGCAGAAAATTACGCCGAAATCCCCCTCCGTAAAATTACCATCTATTCCTCCGGCGTGGCCCTCTTTGAACATTCGGGAACCCTCCCGGGCCCGGCGGTTCTGAAGTTTCCCTTCAGGGCCGGCGCGGTGAACGACGCGTTAAAATCCCTGACCCTGAAGGATCCCGCGTCGGCTTCTCCCCTGGTAACGTATCCTTCGGAACAGATACTTTGGGAAACCCTGCGGAGCCTCAGCATAGATCTTTCCGGCAGCCCAGGCATGGCGGAAATTCTTTCGGGTCTCCGGGGTGAGGAGCTTGAGGTTTCCGCTCCCGATTCCGTCACCGGGAGGATAACCGCCCTTGAATACCGGGCCGGGGACGGAGAAAGCGCCGCGGAGCCCTGGCTTTCCCTGTTTACTTCCCGGGGAATCAGGCTTATCAACCTGCGGGAGATCAATTCTTTTCGATTCACCAATCCTCGAATCAACGCCGATTTGAACAAGGCCCTGGATCTTATCATGGCTTCCGGAAATTCCGGTTACCGGGATCTGACCCTTTCGCTTCCCGGAAACGGAAGCCGCCCGGTTTCCGTGGCTTATGTAATTCCCGCGCCGGTGTGGAAGATTTCCTACCGCCTCGATCTTGACTCCCGGCGTACCGGCGGCGCGGACGTTACGCGTAATGGGGCGGAGGCTCTGCTCCAGGGCTGGGCACTGGTGGACAACGACGGCGGCGCGGACTGGAAGGATGTGGAGCTTTCCCTTGTGGCGGGGCGGCCCGTCTCTTTTATCCAGAACCTCTATCCTCCTTACTATGTAGACCGCCCCACCCTGCCCCTGGCTATTGCCGGCGCCGCGGAGGCGGAAACCTGGGATTCGGCCTTCGGGCTGGCTCCGGAGGCCCGCGCCCCGGCCCCGGCCCTCCGCAATTCCTTCGCGGCGAAGGAAGCGGCGGACGAAATTGCGGAAGCCGCCGCTCCTCTCCGGGCTTCGGCCCGGGGAACCGTGGATACCGCCCGGGCGGCCGCGCTGGGGGATCAGTTCGAATTCGCGATCAAAAAACCCGTGACCCTGAACCGCCGGCAGAGCGCCATGCTGCCCCTGTTGGAGGAATCTATTACCGCGGCAAAACTCCTGATCCTCTCCGGCAGGCGGGCCCCGGGAAACACCGTGCATCCGAATCTGGGGGCCGAATTAACCAATACCACGGGCATGAAGCTCCCCGCGGGGCCCATTACGGTTTATGACGGCGGCGCCTACGCGGGGGACGCCTTAATCGAATTCTTCAACCCCGGGGAAAAAAGGCTCGTCTCCTGGGGGGAGGATCTTTCCGTCACCGCCGCCGCCGCCGAGTCGGGGAGCCGCTTTGTGGCCGCCGTATCCGTCGGCGGAGGCCTCATGACCATCAGCCGGAAGCAGGTTTATATCAAAACCTACACCCTGAAAAACGCCTCCGGGGAAGCGAAGCGGGTTCTTGTCGAACATCCCGTTACGGCCGGGACGGAGCTTGCTGAACCGGCAAGCCCCGCCGAAAAGACGGCGTCGGCCTACCGGGTTT
>JAISAK010000320.1 GCA_031266695.1 Treponema sp. | reverse complement strand
AAAAAATCAATCTATTTTGTAGCCACGGAATCCGCCGCAAAGGAAAATCTTGCCCTCCTTTCGGCGCGTATTCTTTCCGTCCTTGCCCCCAACGCGCCCCAAACCCCCTTCGCTACATTCACGGAGGCCTTTGACTACTGTTTCCTGGCCGGCCGCAGGGAAAGGCTCATCCTGATAATTGATGAATACCCCTACCTGGCGGAAAGCGATCGCGCTGTCTCATCAATACTGCAGGCGGCTATTGACGAGTACAAAGATAAAAGCAAACTGTTTTTGATTCTCTGCGGGTCCTCCATGTCCTTTATGGAAAATCAGGTGCTGGGATACAAAAGCCCTCTTTACGGCCGGCGAACCGGTCAGTTCAAAGTTATGCCCTTCAGCTACTACGAATGTGCCGAAATGCTCGGCGGCTTTACGGAAAAAGAGAAAATAACCCTCTACGGGGCAAGCGGCGGTATCCCCGAATATGTATCCCGCATAAACAGGAGTCTTTCACCGGTGAAAAATCTTGAAGAGCTTTTTTTCAATCCCGCGGGACGTTTGTTTGAGGAACCCTCCAACCTGCTTAAGCAGGAACTCAAAATGCCCCAGACCTACAACAGCATTATCGCCGCCATAGCCGCGGGCAGCAGCCGCCTGAACGAAATCGCTTCAAAGGCCGGCATTGAAACCAGCCAGTGCAGCAATATGCTCGCCGCGCTGATCAGCCTGGGGATTGTCAAAAAAGAATACCCCGTTACCGAACCCCGGTCAAAAAGAACCAGTTATCAGCTTGCCGATCTGATGTTCCGGTTTTGGTACCGTTTTGTGCTGCCCGATCTCAGCCGCATTTCCATGGGCCTGGGCAGGACGGTGTGCAAAGAGCTGATGGGCGCCAAAATAGAAACCCACACGGGATATGTTTTTGAAGAGTGCGCCCGGCAATTTATGCTGCGGGAGCTTGGCCGGGGAAAATTCAATTTCAAGGCCCTGGGCCGGTGGTGGGGCTCCAATCCCGCCGAACGCCGGGAAGAGGAAATAGACATTCTGGCGTTTAACGGCGAGGAACAGAGCGCCGTCTTCGGCGAGTGCAAGTGGCGGAACACAAAAACCGGCGCCGACGTACTTAACGATCTTGTCCGCAAAGCGGAACTGTTTCCGCAGTTCAAAAACAGGCAATACCTGCTGTTTTCAAAATCCGGCTTCACCGCGGATATCAAAAAAACCGCAGCGGCGCGGCGGGACATCGTTCTGATAAGCCCCGGGGATATGTTCTGACTTCCTGTTTTTCCGTTTTTCCAAAACCGCCCCCTGATGCCCGGCGCCGCGCGGATCAGGCAAGGGCCTTTATCGTACCGTTATCACAGATGGTAGTGTCTATCTGTATCTTCGCGCAGGTTTCCGGAGCCTGCCCCGAAAAACGGTTATCAAGATACCAGGAAGCATAATCCACTATGGCATCCAGGTTTACATCCACCGTGGTTATGGGCGGGAACATATCTTTGTATCGATCGCTCTTGTCGAAGCCCACAACGCTGATGTCCTCCGGTATCTTAAGGCCGCGCCGTTCCAAAACGCTGTAGCAGCCGTAGGCCAGATCGTCGTTGAAGGCGAAAACCGCGGTAGGACGCTCCGCCGCCTTCATCGACAGAATCCGTTCCGCCGCCAGGGCGCCGGAGGCAAAGGTCCAGTCGCTGGGGATAAGATATTCAGGCCGAAGCGAAACGCCCCGGGCGGCATAGAGGGTTTGGACTCCGCTCAACCGCTCCATGTTGCTCTGGTGGCTGCTTTTGCCGGTGATAAAAGCGATCTTGTCATGCCCTGCCCCGGTAAGCAGCTCCGCTATTCTGTAGGCGCCGTCGAAGTTGTTGCTTACGATGCTGGTAAAAAAGGGGGTATAGTGATTCACCGATATGCAGGGCAGGCCCGACCGGACGGCCTCCCGGTAATGGGTATCCTGGTTGAAGCTGTCGAAGATGATCCCCTGGGGAGCGGTACTTCGAACGGTTTCCGCCACAGTGCCGTCTTTGCCGGCGGGCTTGAAAAGAAGGTTGTACCCCAGGCGGGACAGGCGTTTTTCAAACCCGTGGATAAGCCGGTAGTGAAAACTCTCCCCGTCGGGCGAGTGAAGATAATCAATCTGGGTAACAAGGATGATGATCCGGCCCGTCTCCGCCGCGGGCCGCCCGGACGGGAAAGGATTTTTTTTCGCCTCGCCGGCGGGCAGGACTCTGCTGCCGATTCCGGGTATCCGGGTGATCCGTTTTTCTTCCACCAGAATTTGCAGGGCCTTCCGCACCGTGTTACGCTCTACATCAAAACGGAGACAAAGTTCTTTCTCGCTGGGCATATTCCCGTTTACCGCATAGATTCCCCCGATCATTTCGGACAGGAGGATGTCGTAGATTTGGCGGAAAATCGGTGTTTTACTGCTCCGGTCGATGCCCTTCTTCATTGCCCCATCATAGCGCCAAAAACGTCAGGATGCCAATACCTGACCGGAAAGAAGGAACACAAACAGAGCCGGTTTCAAAAAAAATTTGGCTGCAACTAACGCGTAACTTGAACCCGGCTCAAGTGGTTAAAATCTCAGGCACAAGGGGCTGCTAAAAAGCCGGTTCGTACTGGCCTACATTCGCCTTGGTAATCTTCGGCATATCCATAGGCATATTTTTTCCCGGAGGCATCTTGCCCGCAATAATGTCCGCGGCAACCTGCATTACGCTGGTCATCTCGGAAACCGGGGACTGGTAGATAGTGCCGACCCAGTTCTTCTCATCCCTGATGCCGTCCAGGGCTGACTTTCTGCCGCCGTAACCGACGATCTGAATTTTGGCGTTAAGGCCGCT
>JAISAK010000137.1 GCA_031266695.1 Treponema sp. | reverse complement strand
AGGGCCGCCGGGTTGTGGTGTACGACAACCTTTCCAGCGGCCTTCGGGAAAACCTCTTCCCCGAAGCGGCCTTTATCCATGGGGATATCCACGATTACCCGGCCCTGGTACGGGCAATGCGCGGCGCGCCCGGCAATTCCCCGGGCGAAACCGGCGGCTTTGACGCGCTGGTGCATCTTGCCGCGTCCAAGGCGGCGGGCGAATCCATGCTGAAGCCGGAAAAGTACTCCCGCAACAACATCGCCGGAACCATCAATATCATAAACGCCGCCGCCGAGACGGGAATCGGGAACATTATTTTTTCATCCAGCGCCGCGGTTTACGGCGAGCCTGAATATCTTCCCATTGATGAAAAACATCCGGTCAGGCCGGAAAATTACTACGGCTTTACCAAGCTGGAAATTGAGCGCCTCCTCGGCTGGTACGACAAGCTCAAGGGCCTGCGCTTTGCCGCGCTCCGTTACTTTAATGCGGCGGGCTACGATGTAAAGGGCCGGATCAGGGGACTTGAGCAAAACCCCGCAAATCTTATCCCCATCATCATGGAAGCCGCCTGCGGCAAACGGAAGGAAGTTCAAATCTTCGGGAACGACTACGACACCGCCGACGGAACCTGCGTCCGCGATTATATCCACGTAAACGATCTGGCCCGGGGACACGCGGCGGCCCTGGATTATATCAGCAAAAACAACAGGAGCCTTGTTCTCAACCTGGGGAGCGAAACCGGCATCTCCGTTACAGAGGTAGTGGAAACCGCCCGCCGCGTTACGGGCAGGCCTGTCCCCGCGGAAATCGCCGCCCGCCGGCCCGGGGATCCGGCAAAGCTTACCGCGTCTTCCGGCCTTGCCCGGGATCTGCTCGGCTGGAAGGCGCAGTATTCCGATATGGAAACCCTCATTGCGACAAGCTGGGAAATTTACAAGGATCTGCCATGAAAGAAAAGCTTTTTTCCTGTATTGATAAATACGAGCCCCTTGCCGTTGAGCTGGAAACGGAACTCTGCAAGCGCCCCGCCGTCTCCCCGGATTCCGGGGGCGAGGGCGAGCTTGACAAATGCGTCTTCCTTGAAGGCTGGCTGAAAAATCACGGCCTTGCCCGGCTTGACCGCTACGACGCCCCCGACCCGCGGGCCAGGGGCGGTGTCAGGCCCAACCTTATCGCGACCATCCCCGGCGCCGCGGCCGGCGGCCGGCTTTGGATTATGAGCCACCTTGACGTGGTTCCCCCCGGCGAGGCTTCGCTCTGGAAGACCGATCCCTGGACGGTGACGCGGGTTGACGAGGGCCCCCCGGGGCCGCGCCTTATCGGCCGCGGGGTGGAAGATAATCAGCAGGGGCTGGTCTCGTCGGTGCTGGCCGTCCTTGCCCTTGCCGATCAGGGCCTTGAGCCCGCAAGAACCGTCAAACTGCTCTTTGCGGCGGACGAGGAAAACGGCAGCAAATTCGGCATTGACTGGCTTCTTAAAAATCACCGGGAACTCTTTCGGGATGACGACATGGCGCTCGTTCCCGATTCCGGCGGCCCGGAGGGCGAAACCGTGGAAATCGCCGAAAAGAACATTGTCTGGGCGCGCTTTGTTACCCGGGGCGCCCAAACCCACGGCTCCCGGCCGGATCAGGGCGCCAACGCGCACCTGGCCGGGGCGGACCTTGCGGTCAGGCTTCATTACGGGCTTTCTGAAAAATTCGGCGATCACGATCCTCTTTTTGAGCCGGATTACTCCACCTTCCACCCTACCAAAAAGGAAGCCAATGTCCCCAATATCAATACCATCCCCGGCGAAGACGTGTTCTGCATGGACTTGCGCATCCTCCCCCGTTACCCGGTAAAAGCGGTTCTGGTCGAGATTGACCGGATAAAGGCCGAAGTGGAAGAAAAATACAGAGTAAAGATAGAATACAGCCTGCCCCAGTCAATGGAATCCAGGCCGACTTCCCCGGACGCGCCCCTGGTGGGTTTTATTTCCGGGGCAATAAAGGAAGTCTACGGGGTCAACCCCCGGCCCGTCGGCATAGGCGGCGGAACCGTTGGAGCCTATCTCCGCAACGCCGGCATAGATTCCGTAGTCTGGGCGCGGATTCACGACTCCGCCCACCAGCCCAACGAATTCGCCCTGCTTGCGAATATTCTGGGTGACGCCAAGGTTATGGCCCTGCTCATGTTGAGCTGAGGCCCGGCAAAAATATTCAACAAAAACACTTAAATTGAAATATTCTCTATTTTTACAAAAACCTGTTGACAACAAGCATGAAAATCCGCATTGTACCCTTTAGAATATTAGTATGTTCTTCGGAGCGTATCCATTCCGGTAGTCGGTTGTTTTGAAGGGAGGCTGGAAGTAAAACATTGAAAGGAAGCGATGTAGTCATCGAAGGGGTATCAAAATCCTTTGGTGATTTTAAGGCCCTGAACAATGTGAGCCTTAAAATAAAAAAAGGGGAATTTTTTTCCCTCCTCGGGCCTTCGGGCTGCGGAAAGACAACCCTTTTGCGGATTATCGCGGGGTTTGAATATCCCGATTACGGGGCGGTTACCTTTGACGAGGCCGACGTGCTGCATGTGCCTCCCGACCGAAGACAGGCCAATACGGTATTTCAAAACTATGCCCTTTTTCCCCACCTCTCGGTCTTCGAAAATGTGGCCTTCTCCATGAGGATTAAAAAGGCTTCAAGAAAAGAAGTAGAATCCAAGGTTAACGAATACCTCCATCTGGTTCAACTGGAAGGACACGCCCACAAAAAACCGAACCAGCTTTCAGGCGGCCAGAAACAGCGGGTCGCCATCGCAAGGGCCCTTATCAACGAACCCCGGGTGCTTCTTCTTGACGAACCCCTTTCCGCCCTGGACGCAAAACTCCGGCAGCACATGCTTATCGAGCTTGATCAGATTCACGACAAGATCGGCATTACCTTTATCTATGTAACCCATGACCAGCAGGATGCTCTTTCTGTGTCTGACAGGCTGGCGGTGATGAATCAGGGCGATGTCCTTCAGACAGGTTCCCCCCATGAGATTTACGAAAGTCCGGCCACGGAATTTGTGGCGCGCTTTATCGGCGAGACCAACCTTTTTGACGGCCGGGTGCTTAAGGCGGAAAAGCTTGTTTTGCCGCCGGCGTCCGCCGGGGAAGACGGCCTTACCGAATACATGGCCGAGCTGGACATTCCCGAACTGGGCCGGATCAAGGTAACTACCGTGGACGAAATAAAGCCGGGACAAACCGCCGTTTTCACCGTCAGGCCGGAAAAAATTGTCATAACCAAGGAAAAGCCCGCTACAAAGCGGGAGGATATCAACCTCTTTCAGGGCATTGTGGACGAACCTATTTATTCCGGTTTCCAGACCAAATTCTACGTGAGGGTGATGGAAAAAAACCTTATCCGGGTAATCAAGCAGCATGCCAACTATTCCGATGAAGGGCCGGACATACGCTGGAAGGATTCGGTCTTCCTTTCCTGGAGCGCCAACGACGGGTACATCGTCGGGGTAAAAGAATGAGCGCGGCGCCGTGCCCGGGCAAAAAGAATTACGGCCCCCTGTATTCGACGGCCCTGGCAATCTGGCTTACGATTTTTTTTCTCGCGCCCCTGTTAATAATCGTGGTTTACAGTTTTATGAAAAAGGATCTCCACGGCGGAGTGATTCTGGGTTCCTTCTCCCTGGACGCCTACAGGGCCCTGGGCAACCCAAGCCTGATTCTTATTACCGCAAGAACCATCATCACCTCTGTCTGCGCCACCGTCATTACGATCATAATCGCCCTGCCCTGCGGCTACTACATGGCGAAAAGCCGGAACCAGACTTTTCTGCTGCTCCTTATCATTATTCCTTTCTGGACCAATTTTATGATAAGGGTTTTCGCCTGGCGGAATATCCTGGGCAACAACGGTTTTCTGAACGAATTTCTTATGCGGCTTAAGCTTATTCAGGAATACATTCCGTTTATGTACAATCAGAAAGCGGTTGTGCTTGTTCTGATCTATATGTACCTTCCCTACGCCATACTGCCCCTGTTTTCAACAATAGATAAATTCGATTTTTCCCTGCTGGAGGCCGCCCGGGATCTCGGCGCCTCGAAGTCCATGTCCATGTTCAGGGTACTCCTCCCCAATATCCGCAGCGGTATCTATACTTCGGTGATCTTTACCTTTATTCCCATTTTCGGCGCCTACGCGGTGCCCCTTCTTGTGGGCGGGACCGATTCCTACATGCTGGGGAATGTTGTGGCGGATCAGCTTACCAAGGCCCGAAACTGGCCCCTGGCCTCGGCGATTTCTATGGTTCTTACTTTAATCACCACCGCCGGCATACTTGTCATGATGGCCTTCCAGAAGCGGGACGCCCAGCGCACGGACGAGCTTGCAAAACTTGTCGAGGGGCAGGGGGTGTCCAATTGAAGTTTCGTATCAGGGATATCATCACTTCCCTAAGGCCTTCCCGGAATCCATCGGAGGCAAGCCGCCACGCAAGGCGGGCACTGAGAAAGCCTTTCTCCCTTTCCGAAACCATATTTTCCGCTACCATCGTTTTTCTTTTTCTGCCCCTTTTTGTTCTGACCCTTTACTCCTTTGTCGAATCAAAAAGCGCGGCGGGTTTCAAATTCTCTTTTGTATGGTACGAGCAGCTTTTTTCCCATTCCCGCTCGCTGTGGCGCGCTTTCAGGAACAGTATTCTGATTGCCCTTACTTCCGCGGGAACCGCCACGGTCTTGGGAACCTTCGGCGCTGTCGGAGTCAACTGGTACCGTTTCCGCCTGCGCAACTATATTCAGGCTCTTTCGTTTCTTCCCATGGTTCTGCCGGAAATTATTATCGGCGTTTCGCTTCTGATTTTTTTCGCCCGGCTGGGGATACCCCTGGGGCTTTTTACCATCTTTATTGCCCATGCCACCTTTAATCTGCCCTTTGTATTTCTTATGGTAATGGCAAGGCTTGACGAGTTTGACTTTTCGATTATCGAGGCCGCAAAGGATCTGGGCGCCAGTGAAGCGCAGACCCTGTTTAAAGTAACTATCCCAATCGCCATGCCCGGCATCATCTCCGGCCTCCTTACGGCAATTACCCTTTCCCTTGAGGATTTTGTCATCACTTTTTTCGTGGCCGGCCCCGGTTCAACCACCCTGCCGATATTTATCTACTCCGCTATTACCCGCCGGGGCGGGGTTACTCCCATAATCAGCGCCCTGTCGGTGGTAATGATATTGGGAACCGTTCTGCTCAGTTATCTCCTGAGAAATTTCCTAAAGTACATCGCGGCGAAATGAATATTTTTATAACATGCTTTGAAGCAGATCTATTCCCTGACAATCTGAAATTGTCAGGGAGTATAAATGTAAAACGGAAGCTCTGAGCTTCTGTAATATAGTATGGAAGGAGAGGAATATGAAGAAAATACCTGTTTTGGCGGCGGCCCTGCGTGCGGTCTTGTTCACGCTGGCAATAGCCGCCGTTCTCGGCGGCTGCTCAAAGAAAACGGAAGCCGCATCCGGAACCGGTTCAACCCGGCTTTATATCTATAACTGGACCTACTACACCCCCGATTCCGTCATTGAAAAGTTTGAAAAGGAATATGGGGTGGAAGTGATCTACGATGAGTTTGCCTCCAACGAGGAAATGTACGCCAAGCTTAAAAACGGCGGTACGGGCTACGATATTATCTTCCCTTCGGGAGATTATGTTTCAATCATGATCGCCGACGGGCTGCTGGAAAAAATTGACAAAACAAAACTTTCCAATTTGGGAAATGTGGATCCCCAGGTGCTGGAAAAAGCCACCTACGATTCCAATATGGATTACAGCGTTCCCTACTACTGGGGCGCCGCCGGAATCGCCGTCAACACCGCAAGGGTGCCGAATTTCGAAAAAAGCTGGTCCATCTTTGGCCGCAGCGACCTTAAGGGCCGTATGACCATGCTGGACGATATGCGGGAAGTCATGGGCGACGCCCTGGTTCATCTGGGCTATTCGGTGAACAGCAAAAATCCCGACGAGATAAACGCCGCGAAGAATCTGATTAATACTACCTGGAAACCCAATCTGACCATGTTCGACGCCGAATCCTTCGGCAAAGGTTTTGCCTCCGGCGACTTCTGGGTTGTCCAGGGCTACGCCGAAGTGGTTTATGAAGAAATAGCCGGAGATGAGGAGATGCTGAAGAACACGGTGTTCTTTATTCCCCCCGAGGGCGGGCCGGC
>JAISAK010000107.1 GCA_031266695.1 Treponema sp. | reverse complement strand
CGCGGCGCTTTCGAAAACGGCGATACGGAAGCCGCCGTACTCGTTGAAATAGGGGATAAGAACCGCGACATGGAAGTATTGACGCAGGCGGGGCGCGCCCCGGGGATTGTCCGCGGTGGCGGCGGGCCCCGTTTCGGTGTTGACGGCGGCCAGATAGATTTTGTCCGGCTCGTCAACGCTCAGGGTGTAGAGCAGCGGCCTTAGCCCTTCAATGCCGTAGCCGGCGTTCGCGAGGAAGCCGGGGTAACTTCGCAGCGAAACGGAATTTCCGCCCCGGATAAGGAGCTGCGAAAAGGGTTCGACGCGGACCTCGATTTCCTCCAGGGACGCGTAGGCGGGGGAGCGGAGGGTCAGGGCCGCGCGGGAAGCGAGATTTCTGTTCCAGTCAAGGCCGAAGAAGGGATCCCTCCGCTCTTCCCAGGAATCGGTGAAGGAGGAACCCCTTTCCCCAAAGGGCGCCTTTAGGGGGGCGAGGGGAAGCCGTTCCCCGGTAAAAGGCCGGAGGATTCCGTCTATGCACCATTTGACGAAACCGGAACAGTTAAGGCCCGGCGCGGAATTTTCGGCGCTCCGGGGCGCCGGCCCTTCCGCCGGCCCCGCGGTTTCCTGGGGCGCGAGGGTATTGATATACACATACCTGCCCTCCTCGTCAATCGCGCCGTCGTCGGCGAAATTCAGGGCCGGCAGAAATTTCCGAATCCCCGAGATCAGCAGCCGGTTGTCCCGGTAAAGGGCGGGATCAATGTCAAAATACCGGCGCGGAAATTTATCCCCGGCAAGTTCGAGGGCCTCTTCCACCGGCATGGTATAGAGCCTTTCAAAAGGAACCGGAAGGGGAAGGGACCGGACAATATAGGCGTCGTAGAGGACAAGGTCCATCCGGGATTTATCTTCGGAAAAGGGCCGGAACTGAATATAGGCGTAGGGATCGCTGCGGAGAAACACGCGAATCCTGGTGGCGGCGCCGGTATCCCTGCGCCGGGTAAGAATCCACGAGCCCTGGGCCCAGCCGGGGAAGCTGCCCCCCGGAAGGCCGGCCGCGTTTCTTGTTCCGCCGGCCCCGTCTGTCAGCTCCCGCGCAAGGATAATCATAAACTCGTCCCTGCCCGCTTCGGCGCGCAGCTCAACCCTGCCGCCGCCCGGAAGTTCGTGAACGACAGGCCTCTTTGCCAGAACCCTGTCCGGAATTTCGGTCAGCCAGAGGCCCTTGACGGATATTCGGAGGGAAGAATCATCGGGGATTTTCGCGGTCGGCAAATCGGAAGCGGCGAGGGGAAACAGGGCGCACACCGACAGGCAAAGGCCTAGACCCAGCAGTTTGCTGCGCTTCGCTAGGGATCTCATAAAGACATACATCTTTTTTCATTATCGGCGTAGTACGGCGGGGAATCAACCAACCCCGCCGCAGAGCTTTACTGGCTGAGCAGTTCTTCCCTGTCCGCCAGGGTTAAGTCCAGGACGCTGCTCCTGCCGCCGCGAAGAATCTCCACCCGCACTTTTTCGCCGGGTTTGTTATCCTCCAGCGCCGAAGAGAGATCCGCCAGGGTATTGGTCTCCATGCCGTCAACCGAGGTAATGATATCCCCGCCCAGGTAGATTACGCTGCGGCCATACTGCACGGGCTCGCTGCCCTGCCGGATTCCGGCTTTTTCGGCAAAGCCGTTTCTTTTCGTGCGGGAAACAAGAAGCCCCGAATTAACCGGAAGCTTCGCGTAACGGACAAGGCTGGGAAAAAGTTGTACCACCGTGGCGTCGATCCAGCCGCGGCGGACTTTGCCGTACTGAATAAGCTCCGCCACTACCCGTTTTGCCGTATTTACCGGCACCGCGAAGCCTATGCCCACAGATCCCCCGGAGGGCGAATAAATCATGGTGTTGATTCCTATCATCCTGCCCAGGGTGTCGAGGAGGGGGCCCCCCGAATTGCCGGGGTTAATCGAAGCGTCGGTCTGGATCATGTCGCGGATAACATGCTGGCGGGAGGTTTGTATGGGGCGGCCGAGGCCGGAGACAATGCCCACCGTAAGGGTCCGCTCCAGGGCGAAGGGGTTTCCTATGGCAAGCACCTTCTGGCCTACCTTGAGGTTGTCGGAACTGCCGAAAGGGATAGTCCGCAGCCCGACGCCCCGGGGGGGATCGAATTTCAGCACCGCGATATCGTTTTCGGGATCGGTTCCCACCAGGGTTCCTTCATATTGGCTGCCGTCCGCAAGGTTGATAAAAACCTTGGTGGCGTTGTCGATGACGTGATTGTTGGTCAGCACATAGCCCCGGGTGTCGATAATTGAGCCCGAACCGGAACCGCCTTCCTGGGGCACGGGTTCCAGAAACCAGTTAATCGCTATCGTCTCGGTGGTGATATTCACTACCGCCGAATTAAGCTGTTCGTAGATGGAAATATTTTCCCGCTCGTCTTCGGTATAGGGGACAAGATCCGCGGTGTTAAGCGTCAGGGGATGGGCGTATTCGCTTTGCCGCAGTTCAAGGGCAACGGCCGGTTCCGGCTTTCCGCCGGGGTCCTGGTTTTCACCGGCTTCCGAAGCAAGCGCGGCTTCGGCGCCGTCCCGGCCGGCTTTTTTGGAGGCAAAAGAGCCCGGAAGCCCGATGCCCAAAAAGAACAAGATCACTATAAGGCCGCTCAAAAAACAAAAGAATAAAACCTGTCTCCGGCTGTAAAACTTCATTTTCCAAAACCCCCGTTTGACGATCCCTTTTTTAAACCACTCCAGTATAGCATAAAAACGCAATATACTCCATAGATCGCAAAAGATATGCAAGGTAATATTCATACCCCTTGGCCTTGCCTGCCCGGCTCCTATGTTCCTCAACTTTGTTCCGTGAACGCCTTTGTTCCCTGACGGATAGTTTTACTCTCCTCGACGATCAACCTTCATTGTCGGAGGCCAGAAGTCGCCGGGCAGGCAAGGCCAAGGGGTACAACTCTTTTCTTGCATGTCTTTTTAGTGATAGGTAAGAGCCAAGGGGTACAAACTCTTTTCTTTAAACCTCCTCACAAAAATGTTATTATTCCCAGCGTGACCGCATGAAGTGCGGCGGTGTTCTTCCCCCATACGGGTAAAGTATATTGAAGCGATAATTCCAGCGGGCTGGGTTCACCGTTGGAAAAACGCGCCGGGATTATATTGTTAAAATACACGGCGGCTATGGGTGAGACGGACAAAAAATGCGAATCAAGGCCGTTGCCTAAGCCATTGATCTTTTTT
>JAISAK010000075.1 GCA_031266695.1 Treponema sp. | reverse complement strand
GCAGTATAAAGCCCGGCAGCGGCGTTTTTATTCAGGGGCCGGGCAGCTCCTTTACCATGCGGGACGACGCCGTAATCGCCCCGGGCAGCGATGTGTACCTGCCCGCAGGCATGACCCTTACCGTGGGAAGCAATTTAACCGGGGCCAGTCCCGTGGCGGCAATTACCCCGGAAACTTACAGCGACGGCGCTACCGTCCGGGTACTTTCCGGCGATCCGGCGCTGATAACCGCCAATCACGGCCATTTTTCCGCGACTCCTGACGGCGGCTCCCTGCCGTGGTATGTGGATCATGACGGCTTTCTCAAGAAAACACCCTTTAACCCGCCGGTTCTTAATTCCCCAATTCCCGGAATTGCGCAGATCGGCGTGAGCTGGAGCGCGGTACCCGAAGCCGGAAGCTATGAAATTTACTACAGTAACGGCCTTGTCCCGGGTTCGGCGGATTCTCCCCAGGTGATCGGCATAACCAGAACTTCCTATACTCTGACGGGGCTGAACGAAAAAACCTGGTATTCAGTCTGGGTACGGGCGCGGACCGGCCTTGTTGTCAGCGGCTGGAGCAACGGCAGTGCGGCGGTAACCCTGGGCGGCAGCCCCGATATGGCGGATCTGCCCGTATTCCGCGCCGACGCGGGAGGCTTCCCGACTTTGGCGAAGGCCCTGGAGCTTAGCACCACCCCTCTGGGCGCGGGAACCAGGTCGAATCCTGTGGTCATTAAAATACTCCGGGACCTTACGATAAGCGGCACCGGAGACAACCTTTCGGCCGTTGTCGGCACAGACGGCGGAGTCCGGCATACACAGATCGTGGCCGAAGGAAAAATCATCAGCCGGGGTCCGGGGATGACCGGGGAATTGATCAAAGTTGACAATGGCGGCTCCCTTGTCCTTGGCGACGATTCGGGGGCATTGACCCTGGACGGCAAGGGGGTCAACGCCAGCAGCCCGCTTGTTTATGTAAACAATTCCTCCCTGGAAATAAAAAGTCATGTAACCCTGCAAAGGGGTTTTTCAAGCGGAAACGGCGGGGCGATTCGCTTATTTGGCAGCCTCGCCCGGATTATCATGTCCGGCGGAACGATAAAAAACAACGCCGCTTCCATGGGCGGGGGCGTATATATTCATCTGGGAACCTTCGAAATGAGGAGCGGAACGATAGGCGGCCCGGCGGGCAACGGTAACAAGGCGGTATCCGGCGGCGGAGTGTATCTTGACGGTGGAGAATTTAGTATGAGCGAAGATGCCCGTGTCGAAGGGAATTCCGCGGGAGAAGGGCCCGGCCTGTATTATTACAGCGGTATTTTTTCGATGAAGGACAGCGCGGTTATAGACGAAGCCAATCCGGTATATATTTTAAAGAATCAAACAATATGGATTGACGGCGCCCTTAACGGTTCGGGAACCGTAGCGGCTCTTATCCCATCGGACTACTTAGCCGGATCAAAGGTACTTTCGGATAACGCTGTCGGAGCTTTGGTACTGCTGTATCATAAACGCTTTGAAGTAGCCGAAGGAGGAGGCGCCTGGAGGGTCGACCTCTTGGGCAAATTAAAAAATTAGCGGAGTTTTGGAGAAACAGTGACAGGAGAAAAACACAAAAAAATTCGTTTTCCCATAGGCGCAAAACTCGTGCTTGTTATCTCCGCCCTGCTGATCTCCACACTGGGCGCCATTACCGTTATGGTTTCGGTTCTGGTCGGATCCGACGTGCGGATTACCGAGGAGGACAATAATTTTACCCAAAATAAACGAACCGCGGCCGGAACGGAGATGTTTCTTCGGGCGGTTTTGACCAGCGCCGGAACACAGCTTGGCATGCTTAATCTTATCAAGGACGGTGAAGGGCTGCGTTTATCAGCGGATTTTTTTTTCAGGGAAAACCCCGGCGTTGCCGCACTGCTGTCCGGCGCTGCCGCGCAAAACTTTGCGGGTTCGGACGGGCAAAGCTTTGAGGACTCAGCCGCACAGAGCTTTGTCAACGGGGATTTTTTTGCCGCCCGCGGCATAGATGTCCGGGTTGTCGGAAATTTTCTGCGAAGCCGCGGGGAAGAATTAAAACAGGCGGCGGCAGGACAAGCGATCCTGCTTAACGCCGGCCCCTTTTTCGGAACGCCTGTATTGGCTTTGCTCTTTTCACCGGACGGAAAGGAGTCTCCGGATGAAACACGGGGCGCCGCAGTCTGCATCTTTTCCACCGAAAGCCTTGCGGCGAATTTCGCTTCGGGGAAAAACGAATCTTTTTTGATCAACGGCGCGGGAGACCTCCTTTTCCACCCGGATAAAAAATTGCCCGGGGAAGGACAAAATTTTCTGAACCCGGATTTTGTAAAATCTGCCCTGGAAAACGGCGACCGGAGTTATCAAACCATTTATACCGACGAAAAGGGCGACGAATATTTCTACGCCTACCAGAAGTTGTCCGCGGCGGACGCGGTGTTGATCACCGGGATTCCCTCTTCGGTGGTTATGGCGGACATAACCACCGCTGTTAGGCGAAATATACTGATCGGTTTCGCGGTACTGGTTCTGGCGGTATTTGCCATCGCCATTTTTTCAAAAACCATCGGCGATCCCCTTAAGGCTCTGACCCGGGCTTCGGAGATGATTGAGGAAGGGGATTACAATATTACCCTGGCAAACAGGAACCGCGACGAAATAGGGGCGCTGACTCAGAGCTTTATCGGCATGGGCCACGGACTGGAAAATTTCGAAAAATTCACCAATAAAACCCTGGTACGGCTTGCCCGGCAGGGAAAACTGCGGAGAACGGGCGAAAGTAAAACCGTTGTCGTCTGCTTTGTCAGGATTCGTGATTTTAGTAAATTTTCCGAAAACATGAGTGCCCATGATGTAGTTGCTTTTGTAAATTCCTTTCTTTCGAGGACTGTGCCTTGTATAAGCTGTTCCGGCGGGCTGGTGGATAAATTTCTTACCCAGAACGGTGTAGTGGTAATGGCCCTCTGGGGCGCCGCGACAACACAGGGGAACCCCCGGCAGGACGCTCTGGCCTGTATGCGTTCCGCCCTGATGATGCGCTCGGTGCTGCGGAACTGGAATGCCGAGCGTTTCCGGTCCAGCATACCCCGGTCAAGAAGAAGCAATAAATCTTTTGTCAAGATTGGCTGCGGAATTAATATCGGCGAGGCGATATCGGGACAGATAGGTTCCGATGAACGAATGGAGTATACGGTTATCGGAGATACGGTAAATCTTGCCGCCCGTATCGAGGAGCCCAATGATCTTTTTGATACCGACATTCTGATTACGGAAAATATGTGGAAACTTATCGGAGGTTCCCTGATAGTTGAGGAAATGCCAAACCTTGAAGTGAAGGGCAAGGAAAAACCCCTGCGGGTTTTTTCCGTCGTGAATATGCGGGACCCGCGGGAGAGCGAAATAATTTTACGGGAACTTGATTGTCAGCCGAAGACGGACCCCGGTTTAAGCCGTATCTGTGTGGGGCCCGCGGGTCCGCGAACCATGGCAGAGGTCCGGGCCGGCTGGCTGGCGGTTTCGAGTCCTTTGCCGGCCGGGGCGGAATCCCCGAAGCCCGGACTTGCGAAGACGGATTCACGGAACCCGGGAGCAGGCCGGTGAAAGAAAATAAAATTATACAGAAGGATGTTTCCGGTGTCGGGGTGTTTTATTTCGCCGATCCGCGTTCCCGCAAAAAACACGGCAGGGGCAGCTTGATGGATTACGGCCAATTTATTAAACCCCGGGAATTGGCGAAAACCGCCCTCCCGGATTCCGCTCCGGCCGATGCCGAGGCGGACGCTTCCACGCTCGAGGTCCTGCCCGTGGAGCCTCTTGAGCAGGCCGCGCCCAAAACCATGCCCGCGAAGCCGGCCGGGCAGGCCGTACCCAAAGCCCTGCCCGAAGCTGCGAAAACCCGGTCGTGGGAAAAATCCGCCCCGAAGTCTCCGGCGGCGGAAACCGTGTCCGGGCAGCCGGACGGGAAGGTGGTGTTTCCCATCGGACTCAAAATGGCCGGAATGATCACGATTATTCTGTTTGTTTCCCTGGGGCTTGTAATTACGCTTGTATGGGTTTTTTTCCATTCATCCCAGAAACGCATAGCCGTGGAAAACAACCTTGGCATTAACAGCAGTACTGCCATAACAGCGGAAACGATTCTGTATTCCGTCGGCGCGGAGGCATCTCTCCTTTGGCATAACCTTGACCTTGGTGATTCGCGGGATCAAGGGGTAAAACTTTTTTTTGAAACCCACAAAGATGTCGCGGGACTAAGCTTCCGTTCCGCCGGAAAGGAGCCGTGGGAAAATTCTCTGTTTGTCAACGAGGCCTTTTTTCTGAATCACGAGATCGGCCTTCCCCCGATTTTCGCGCAGCCGGAGTCGTCCCTGTGGAACAGTGCCGGCCTTGACCCGCCGGGAAAGCTTGATTCCGGCGGCATGGATCTTTTTAACGGAGCCTTTCTTTTTAACGGCTTTCCCGTTTTGATAATGCGTTTTGTCCTGCCGGGAAACCCGGAGGAAAATTCGGCGGTGGTGTTTTTTTCTTCCGAGGAACTTATCGACACCTTTGGAATTGGCACAAACTTATCGTTCCTTATCAACAATACAGGGGACGTGCTGATACACCCTGACCGGGACATGATTCGGGATTCCGTCAACCTGGCTTATGACCCGCCGGTACGGAGTCTTTTGGACGACGGGGAAGATAGTTTTCGGACAGACTACCGGGACAAAGACGGGGTTGCCTATTTCGCCGCCGCCCGGAGTATTGCGGAAGGCAGTGCTTTCGTCATCACCTGTATTCGACAGGATGTGGTTTTTGAAGGCCTTGCCGCGACAACACGGCGCAATCTGTATCTCTCTCTCGGAGTATGGTTCCTTGGCGTAATGATCCTCTGGTTCCTGGCCAAACCTATCAGCGAAACTTTGGGAAAACTGAAGGAAACGGCGGAGGCCATTGAGGAGGGGCAATACCATCTGAATCTTCGGAGCAAAAGCCATGACGAGATCGGCGCTCTTACGGAAAGCATGAACAGTATGAGCAACGCGCTTGATAATTTTGAAAAATTGACCAACAAGTATCTGGTCCGGCTCGCACGGAAAGGACGGCTCGCCCTCGGCGGCGTTATTCGGGAAGCGACGGTATTTTTTTCCGACATCCGTTCTTTTACCGCCATATCGGAAAAGCTTTCTCCCCAGGAAGTGGTTGAGTTCCTCAACGATTACATGGAACGGATAGTGGCCTGCGTAATCAGTACCGGCGGAGTCATTGATAAATTTATCGGCGACGCGGTGATGGCCCATTGGGGAGCTGTTGAATCCGCCGGCAGTCCCGCGCGGGACGCGTTAAACGCCGTGCGCGCTACCCTGATGATGCGTGCCTCGCTGGTGAATTTTAACCGGGACAGGGGCGGAGAAAAACGGCCGGTTATCAGGATCGGCTGCGGTCTTAACAGCGGGCGCCTGATCGCGGGACAGATCGGTTCCAACGAGAGGCTTGAATACACGGTAATCGGAGAGACGGTAAGCATTGCAGATAAAACCGAAACCTTTAACAAGGCCCTTGGAACGGAGATACTGATCACCGAAAATACCTGGCGGCTGGTACAGAATTACCTTATCACCGAGGAGATGCCTTCCGCTGTCGTCAACGGTAAAGACGTAAGAATTTTTGCGGTGATTAATATGGCCGATCCGGAAGAGGCGAAAAAACTCCTCAGGGATGCCGCGAAAATTCCAAAGATGAATCCGGAGATCACCCGGTATTGTCTGGGGTCCGGGGGACCGCGAAATTTAAAGGAATTGCGGGCCCTTCTTAAAATAGAAGCGCCGAATTTGAAAAACCTTAACCTGAAAGAAGGGGAGAAAAAATACCGGGTTACGGCGAAGGGCGACAATAAGGATTCCGGCCCCGGAAAAAAAGAAACGGGAGGCGCCCGATGATGAAAAAGAAAAGATCGGGACTGCCGGACCTTCTTGTCGGCTCTATCTGTCTTTCCGGCGCCCTGCTGATGGGGTATCTTTTTTGGAAAGATATAAACAGGACCCTGGTCAAGATTTCCGAAGTTCCCGTAGGATCCATTACCTATAAGCATAACGGGGCGCAGCGTCGTTTTCAGGAACGGCTTATCTGGGGGGTGGTACAAAGGGGAAGTCCTGTTTACAAGGGCGATCTGATCCGTACAGCGGATCTTTCCGATGCCGTCATCAGCTTCGGAACGGGCGTAGAGATTGGCCTTTCGGAAAACAGCCTGATCCAGGTTTTCTATGATACCGTCGCGGGTCTGCGGCTTGAGTTATCCGGGGGAAACATTGCGGTAGACGCGAAGGATACGGGACTTGTTGTCAGTTCCGGCGGCAGGAAAGTATCCGTCTCCGCGGGAAGTTCCGCGAGTCTTGATTCGGATTCCGAATCCGGAAGTCTTTCAATCAAGGTGGCCGAAGGGAGCGCTTCGGTAAGTACGGCCGCGGGCCTTCAGGAGATCGGCGCCGGAGCGGCTCTGATCGTCGCCGAAGACGGGCAAGTTGAAAAAAAAGCCCAGGTTACGGTAATTTCTCCGCAGGCGAATCAGCGTATTCTGAGCAGGGAGAATGTTCCCGGGGAAGTAACCTTTGCCTTTAAGACCACGGGATTTACCGGCGGCGAAAAGATACGCCTGGACCTTGCCGAAGATCGCCGTTTTTCCCGAATTATCCAAACCCTGGAGGATCCTTCCAATACGGCGCTGACGGCGAGACTTGCGCCGGGAACCTGGTGGTGGCGGGCTTACGCTGTCCCCGCGGGGCAGGGCTCCGTGCTTTCCGGGAATTCGCCGCAGTCCGGGGCTGCCCCGCCGGATGCCGCCAGGGGGCGGCTTTCCGTCGTATACGCCCCGGCCCCGGAACTGCGGTTTCCCGCGGAGGGGGAGCGTCTCAGCTACCGCGGGGCAGCGCCGGAAACACCCGGCGGGAAGGAAGCGCGGGGCGCCGCTCCGTCCGTCCGCTTCCGCTGGAGCAGCCGGTCAAACGACGGAGACTCTGTTTATTTTCTTCAAGTTGCGGATAACAGAGAGCTGCTCAACCCGGCAATTGCCGAAACAGTGGAGGGCTTTTCTTTTACCTCAAGCAGCCTGACCGAAGGAACCTGGTATTGGCGGGTCAGCTCCCTTTACGGGGACGGGAAACAGGGCGCCGTTCCCGCATCGGGAACAGCTTCTTTTTCCATTACCCGGCTTCATGAGTCTTCCCCACCCCTCCCGGAGGAACCGCCGGCCGCCGGGGCTGTCCCGGCAATTGCCGCCCCTGCTCCGGCGGGCAGCGTTTACCGGGACGGAACCGGGGACAGCCCCGGCTTCCAACCCAAAAATCCCGGACGTATAACGCTGGACTCTCCGGCAAGCTTCAGCGGTCTTGATGTTCTCAGGCGGAACGCCAGGGTTCGGTGGAGTTCTTCGGAAGTGGCAGGCAGTGCCCGTTTTATTCTGTCTTCGGATTCGAATTTCCGGGGCGTGCCCGCGGCCAGCATTAATGATCCGCCCAACAGCATCCTTCTGCCCCGGCTGGCCGAAGGAACCTGGTACTGGACTGTCCGGGCGGAAAATTCCGCGGGCCTTGACATCAGCCCCGAAACGCCCGCGAGATTCCGGGTACTGCCTATTCCCCTTCTTGACCGTCCCGCACCCGCCGCGCCCCCTGCGGATTCCCAAATAGATATTGATTACATACTGCGGAACCGGGAACCCGGTTATTCCGGGGAATTCCCCTCCGGGGGAATCCTTTTCAGGTGGAATTCCGTGGCCGGGGCCAATGCCTATACCTTCGGCCTGCTGCGGGAAGGTTCCGCGGAACCCCTTGTTCGTTCGGGCCCTTCGCCGGAAACAAGTTACCGGCTGAAGGAGATGTCCTTCCTGGAAAACGGCGTTTATGTCTGGCGGGTTGAAGCCCTCTTTGTTGCGGCTAACGGAGATGTGGAGCAACATGGGGAAGCCGGCGAATTCCGTTTTACCCTTTCCGTACCGCGGCCCGGACAACCGATTCCTGACGATCCGGGAATCCTTTATGGATTTTAGACGGCCATGAAAAAGATCGCGCGGAAGGGGGCCTTTCCGTTATACGCACCGAAAAAGGCGTTTGCGCCGCTTTTCTTTTTTTGCCTTTTCCTGGCCTGCGGATTCACGCTTTCAGCGCAAGAGTCCCCGGCGGCTTCCCTCAAAACAGGCCCTTCCCTTCAGCGCCTGAGCTGGAACAAGGTGGAATTTGCCGCCTGGTATGAGGTGACGGTGGAAGCGGGGGAACCGGCTTTCGGCGAAGGCGCGGCCCCGGCCGGTTCCGGCCTTGTCTGGCGCGGACTGATCCGTGAAAGGCGGGAGCTTTCCTATATCGACTGTTCTCTTGTTCCCGGCCGGTACCGGTACCATGTACAGGCCTTTAACATTCTCGGTCATGGCGGGGAGGTTTCGGAATGGACCTTCTTCGATGTGCGCCCCGCCCTCGGCGGAGGCCCCGTACAGCGCCTGAGCTGGTCGACCGCGGAATTCACGGCGGCCTGCGTGGTGGTGCTTGAACAGCGGGCGGAGGGAGAAGGCTCAGCCGGAACCGAAGACCACGATATGTACCGGGAGATTCTGCGGGAACCGCGCGGAGAGGACGCCTTTATTGAAGTCTCGCTGCCTCCGGGAAGATATCGTTTTCAGGTCAGCCCCTACGATGTACTGGGCCGTCCCGGAAAAGTTTCCCGCTGGGAATATTTTGAAATTTTCGCCGCGGCGCCGAAGCCCGAAGAAACCGTCCCAAAGCATCCCGAAACGAAGCTTTTTTGGAACGGCTTTGCCGAAATTCTTTATGCGCCGCAGATCCCTTTGTTGTTCAGCTTTTTCAACGAAACCTACAATGTGTTTTTTCAACCCGAGGGCGCCGTGGTCAAAGCCGGCATGCTGATTTCCGCGGGGCCCCGTCATGCCCTGGGCTTTGATCTTGCCCCCTCCTGGAATTATCTTTACGCAGACAAGTCCGATTACGATATCCTGGCTCACCTTTTTACCCTGCATCTCAACCTTGTTTACCATTACAACTTTTCCGCACTGCCCCTGAGCCTGCGGGCAAGGGCGGGCGGCGGCTTTTCCATGCTTTACGATTTCCACTTTGAAAACCTGGGGAAGCGTTTAGGCGAATCCGTCAACACCTGGATACCTTCTGTCTCGGCCGGTCTTTCCCTGCAATGGTTTTTTCGCCGGCCCCTTTATTTGACTCTGGGAACGGAGTATCTGCAAATTTTTTCCGTGGATAATTTCTTTTTAAATTTTATCCGGCCCTCCGTGGGAATTGGCGTTACCTTCTAGCAGCCAGACATGACGTGATTGTAGCTGTGGGGGTATTCTCTTTTTTGGTATTGGTTACCCTATCCGCTTTCCGGACCCGGTGTTAGACCGCATCAAGGTATAGGGCTTTAATTGCAGATTTTGGAAGCTCTCGCGGAAGAAGCAGCCGATACATTCAATGTTGTTTCAGGCTGCTGATTCATGAACCTGTTTGCCAGTATTTGTAATTCGTTAATATTTAGCTTTACCTCTTCTAAAAGATATTTTGTAGC
>JAISAK010000063.1 GCA_031266695.1 Treponema sp. | reverse complement strand
TGACATTCCACAACGAAATATTGATGAATACCAGTCTCTATAAATACCTCTCCATTATTAATGAAAAAAATATCTCGCCGGTTATACGGGATATAATCTACGAGAATTTTATTCTGACCACCAAGGCGTTTCTTAAAACCCCCGACGAGGCGGCGATCAAAAAATACCGGGAAGAGATGCGCCTTCCCTATCAGAAGTATATCGAAAAAACCCTCCACGAAGGCTGGACGGGAATTAAAAGCAACCTTTTGGTTTCATCGCTGATTACCTTTGAACTCTTTCTTAATCACCTGGTGGGAGTATATTACAGAAACTTTTCCGAGCTTTATTCCAAGGACGACATAAAAATATCTTTCGCCGTTCTCAGGGATTTCAGGACCCGGGGCGAAATACGGGATTATTTTATAAAAACTCATTTGGAAGAATTTGCCAATTTTGAATTTAAGGAAAAAATTCTGTATATAAAAAAAACCCTGAAATTAAATGATGATGACATCTGGATGCTGAACAGAAAAGATTACCTCCAGGATCTTTCCCGGCTAAGAAACAGATCGGTTCTTTCCGGCGCCGTTGCCGAAATTCCCGATACTGAATTTTATGCCTACATCAATTATTTATGTTCCTTGATTTTTAAACTTTCCGTCTATTCCCGGACCAAGTACGGCATTGAATTTGAGTGGATTAAAGATTTAAGCCGATACCTGCGGATTGAGGACAAGGAGTCGGAGACGGAACAACGCGGCGAAGTGGTTTATACACCATAGTTTGCGCCGTGGTATCGGGAGAGGATTTCAGCGCTTCCGCGTGGTAAATCCGTTGCCGTGCATTTCGGCAACGGCGTTGCCAAGGTTGTCCTTTACGGTGATCCGGTACACCGACATGGTTCTGCCCCTGGAAAGGCAGGTTGATTCCGCCGTCAGGCTGCCGCCTGTACCGCTTTTAAGAAAAGAGATGCTGCAGGACTGCCCCACGGTGATGCCCTCGTCGGCGCCGCAGAGACGCCCCAGGTTGGCATGCACGGCGAAACACAGATCCGCCAGGGTAAAGATGGCCCCGCCCTGGACAACGCCGCCCGCGTTTTTGTGCAGGGCGCCGATCTCCATGCTGCACCGAACATTGTCTTCCGTTGCCGAGTCTATCACTATGCCGGCGGCGGCGGCAAAACGATCGTCCGCAAAATATTCCCGCAGCTTTTCAAGATCAATTTTCATTTGCCACTCCCCTTTATTTATGATAGTATATCCGGGCCGCGCGGAAAAGGAGGGGCCGTGAAAAAGGGACGGCGTATTTTTATCATCACCTGCCTGGCTTTCAGCCTTTTCACCTGCGCCTCCGGCCGTTTTCAGAAAGCGGAGGAATGTCCCGAGCCGCCGGGCAGCCGCATACGGATCTATTCTTTTAATATCCGGATCTTCGGCGCCGCAAAAATGGCCAGGCCCGGGGCGGCCGCGGTTCTGGCGGACCTCATCTCAAAGGCCGACCTTGCCGCCATTCAGGAAGTCCGCTCGGCGGGGCCGCAGCCGGTTGAACAGTTCATGGCCCTGCTGCCGGAAAGCTACGCCTGCGTTCTTGGCCCGCGGGAGGGCCGGAGCAGCTCAAAGGAACAGTTCTGGATAATCTACAATACCGAAAAGCTCACGGTTCTTGCCGAAGAAACCTGGCCCGACCCCGAGGATAAATTCGAGCGGAGGCCCCTGGCCGTTTTTTTTAAGACCGCCGATAAATTAGATTTCATTATGATAAACAACCATATACGGCCCTCAAGCGCCGCCGCCGAAATTGAGGCCCTGCCCGAAGCGGCCGCCTACTACCGCAGCCTGTGGCAGGAACCCGACCTTATCGTTCTGGGCGACCTCAACGCCGACGGCCTTTACTACGACGAAACCCTGCTGACCGAAGTGTTTCCCGAAGACTCCTGGAAAATAATCATCACCAACGATCTTGATACCACGGTTGCCCCAAGCGACAACACCTATGACCGCATTATCATCTCATCCCAGGCCCTTGAGGACTACACCGGAAACCACGGCGTTATACGCTTTGACGAGCTTTATAACTTTGACGACTTTGGCATCACGCCCGGGGAACTGAGCGATCACTACCCGGTGTGGGCGGAATTCTTTATTCACCGGGACAGGGAGTGAAAAGGAAAGCCCCTTGTCATCCTTTACCCCCGCGGGGTAACCCGAAGTCCGATGCCGAAGCGCCAGCCCTCAATGCCCGGCAGATCCTCATCAGTCCAGAGCCGGTACACCGGAAACCAGATCCGCGCGTCTATCCCCAGCAGGAATTTTTCATTCAAGGAAAAGTCCGCGCCGCCGCCCAGTACCGGCATAAACCAGCGGCCCCGGTCCCAAAAATACTCACGCACCGAATCAGTCTGCATCCCGGCGTCGCTTTCAGGGTTCCCGGTAAAATCGTCGGGGTGAAGATCCGCGGCAAGGGTAATAGCGCGGAAATCCGCCGCGGGGCCGCCGTAGGCGCGAAAACTGACGATATCATTCAGGGGGAAATGCACAAGAGCCTGGAGGCCGGTAAAAAAACCGAAAACAAAGGCGGAACGGTTCTCAATCGCCGCGGGCACCGCCCTGTCCAGCTTTTGACTGTAACGGTAATTGGTAAAATAGAGATCCTCCGTAAGCTCTATCGAAACAGGGCCCCATATCCGAAAAGCCGCCGCCCCGCCAAAGGAGGGAAGAACAGGCATGGGATCGCCCTCATTGCCGTTGTCCTCCGGGAAAAAAAGAACGGAACCGGCCAGGGACCAGGAAAAACGATCCCAAAAACCGTCTGCCTTCAGGGGCAAAATGGCAAAGAACTGAAGGATCGCGAAAATCGCCCAAATCCGGGGAAGTCGGCTTCTCATATCTTCAATAATATCACAACATTAAAGCGGATTCCACCACTCATTAAACCGGCCTTCCAAGGCGGCCGGAGCGCAACTTCCCTTCTTTTTGCGGGTCAATATAATCATCTTGACATATTCAAGAAATTTGTTATTATTATAGGAGTATGACAAATTTGACTAATTTGTCATAAAGAAAATTGCGTTATGACTATTGAAATTATAGGGACAGGCCGGGCTATACCGTCGCGGAGGCTCGGCAATGACGAAGTGGCGAAAAAAATCGACACCAGCGATGAGTGGATTCGTTCTCATACCGGAATTGGCGCACGGCATCTTGCGGAAGACGACACGGCGTGCAGCGATTTGGCCCTGGAGGCGGCAAAAAACGCCCTGGCTATGGCGGCGGGGTTTCAATGGCCGGCGGATTTCAACGGGTTTGACAAATATGAAAAACGGGACAGCTCCGGCGGGTTTTCCGAAAAGGACGGGCGGGACAGGGCCGCGGCGGAGTACGCAAAAAAAATCGATCTGATTATTCTGGGAACCGCCACTGCCGATTACTATGGCTGCCCTCCCACTTCCTGCATTATTCAGGATCTGCTTGGGGCGAAGCAAGCCGCCGCTATGGACGTTTCCGCCTGCTGTACCGGCTTTATCTACAGTATGGAGACGGCGGCCGGTCTTCTCAATATCAGCGGGGAGCGAAAGCGGGCCCTGGTTATTGGTTCCGAGGTTTTAAGCAAGCTGATTGACTGGGACGAAAGAAGCACCTGCGTCCTTTTCGGGGACGGGGCCGGCGCGGTGGTACTTGAAAAAACCGGCGATTCCGGCGGGAACGGCAGGCGGGGTCTTCTGCGGAGCATCCTCGGCGCGGACGGTTCGGGCAGGGAAAGCCTTGTCTTCCGCAGAGGAGGAAGCCGCTATCCCTTCAAAGCCGGCGAACTTGTGGATAAACCAACCCACCTTGAGATGAAGGGCCAGGAAGTGTATTATTTTGCGGTCCGGGCGGTGACAGAGACGATAGAAAAGCTCCTCGAGCAGGAAGGTATAACTATGGATGACGTAAGCCGCATCGTTCCTCATCAGGCCAATGCCCGAATCGTTCGGGCCGCGGGAAAGCGCCTGGGTATACCCATGGAAAAATTTTTCCTCAATATCGAAGAGTATGCCAACACATCGGCCGCTTCTATTCCCATTGCCCTTGACGAAATGAACCGAAAAGGTGAGCTTAAAAAAGGGGACCTCATTATGACCGTCGGTTTCGGCGGCGGTCTGACCTACGGAGGGAATTTAATTGTTTGGTAATCCTGTGCAGAATCTTATATATCATTTTCCCGGCCAGGGCGCCCAATATCCGGGCATGGCCCTGGATTTTTTTGAGGCTGCCGGCGCGGCGGATAAAAGCTCTGCGGCGGGCGGCGGTCTTCCGGTAAAGCGGCTCTTTGAGCTTGCCTCGGAGGTCTGCGGAAAAGACATGGCCGCCCTGCTTGGGGATTCCGACGCGGAAACCCTGAAGCGTACCGATGTTTCCCAGCCCGCGGTAACTTTGGCAAACCTTGCGGCAATGGCCTTTCTTGCGGAACGCGGCTACGCTCCCGCGGCCTGCGCCGGCTTCAGCCTTGGCGAATACGCCGCCCTGGTCTGCGCCTCGGTAATCAGCGCGGAAGACTGCTTCCGGCTGGTAAAGGCGCGGGGTGAGGCAATGCAGCGTTCCGCGGACAGGCTGCGGAGCGAGGCCGGCCCGGAAAAATCCGGCGG